>JBJTTE010000014.1:0-20858 GCA_046080005.1 Erythrobacter sp. | reverse complement strand
ACACAGTGGCGGTCGTCGCCGCGCAATATTGCGGATAGATCGGCGCGATCAGGATGCGGTCGCAGCCGTCAGCCATCATCGCGGTGAGCCTGCTCTCAATCGAGGGATTGCCGTAGCGCATGGCGTAGTCAATCTGCACTTTCTCGCCGAACCGCCCGACCATCGCTGCGGCCTGCCGCGCCGTAATATCAGCCAGCGGCGAGCCCTGCTCGGTCCAGATCTTGGCATAGGCCTTGGCGCTCTTCTGAGGGCGGGTGTTGAGGATGATCCCGCGCAAGATAAGCTGCCAGCCGATCGGCGGAATTTCCACCACCCGCGTGTCGGACAAGAATTGCTTGAGGTAACGCTTGGCCGATTCCGGGTCAGGCCCGTCGGGTGTGCCGAGGTTGATCAGCAACACGCCGATCTTGCCGCTCGCAACAGGAGGATGATCGCCCGGAAGGCGCTGGGACTGCCAGGTCATAGCCCGCCTAACGCCTGCCGTGCATTTCGTATCCGCGCGCAGTCGATTGGCGGCAAGAACTGTGGCAAAAATGTCGGGATCATAGGCCGTCGGAAAGTAGAGGCAGCCGCCGCAGACGCAAGCCCGTCGCTGAAAACAGTGCATTGGCGATGGCGGGCGGTGCAACCACCACGCCGAGCTCTCCCGGGTCAGCGCTTGGCGCTTCACTGGCGAGGAATTCGATCCGCATTTCAGGACAATCCGCTAGGGTCGGCAGACCGAGCGCGGTATCACTATCGGCATCCGGCAAACCGCGCCGCAGCGCCAGCGGATTGCCAAGCGCAATCCCGATACCGAACACAAGGCCGCCCTCGATCTGCTGCTTGGCGATGTCATGATTGATGATGCGGCCGATATCGACCGCGGCTGAAAGGCGGATCACCCGAACCCCCCCTTCGCCTGCCCTTGCAGTTGCGACACAGGCGATGCGCGCCGCCTCAGGCCCTTCGCCGATCCGGGCGCAGGCGATGCCCTGACCAGACTGATCAACGCCTCCGTCCCATCCGGCCATTTGCGCTGCCCGCTGGAGACAGGCGGCCAGCCGGACATCTGCACCCAACATCGACATCCGGAACCACAGAGGCTCGCGTTTCTGCTTGGCGGCGATCTCGTCGATAAAGCTCTCGATCGCAAAGATAGTCGGCCCATAGCTATTCCCGCGCACCCGGCCGACTGGCAGGCCAATATCGACCGGGACATGCTCAACCAGCAGCGCGGGCACCTGATAGGGCGGCACCGCGCCCTCGCAGGCCAGCGGGTCGACCTCGCCGTTTGTCTCGCGCCGCGCTGCCATGCTGGTCAGATTGCCGAACAACCGTTTGCCAAACTCGCGAGCGGCCGGGGGCGTCGCAATGCGGACGCGAAGCGCGTCGATCGCCCCGCCCTCGCCACCAGCGCCACCTTTGGCCAGCTGTGCGCCAAGCAGCAGCCAAACAGGGGCGCGCGGGCGGGCCCTGATCAGCTCATCGCGGCGTGGCCAAGTCAGCTGCACTGGCCGACCCAGTTCACGCGCAATCAGCGCGATCTCGATCGCCTGGTCATGCTCCAGCCGCGCGTCAAAGCTGCCGCCTGCAGGCATGGGATAGAGCGCGACATCCTCGGTAGAAATCCCGATTGCGCGAGCGGCGGCGATGCGCGTCTGTTCGGGTGCCTGGGTCGCGATCCAAAGATCGAGCCGGCCGTCGGTATATTGTGCCGTCGCGGTCGTGCTTTCAACCGGAGCAGCATAGGCGGGCTCGACCTCGTACCGCCGACCGATATCCACCCGCTGAAGCGCATCGCCGCCATATCCGGTCGTGGCAATGACATAGGCCTCGCCCGCAGTCAGCGACGTATCGAGCCGGGCGGTGATGTCAGTGCTGTTGACCGGGCTCGCGGTCTTGAAGCGCGGCTTCATGGCAGCCAGTGCGGTCTCGGCGCTCCACCATGTGTCGGCCGCAGCAGCCAACCAGCGTTTGCTCGCGACGATCCCCGCGAGGCCTCGGACCCCGGCGGCACCCTTGGTATCGAACCCGGACAGCTCGGAACCATCAGCTGGACCGTGGCGGATCGAGGCGAAGACCATCCCTGGCAGCCGCACATCGCCTGCGAAACGATAGGAGCCGTCGACTTTGGAAGGCAGATCGATCCGCGGAAAGGCCGGGGCACCGTCGACATCGGCGGGAAGCGGCTTTTCGCGCGGAGGCTCGGGGCGGAACGGTGGCGGAGCAGGCGGAGTGTGACCCGCCGCCCCTTCGGCCAGTTCGCCAAAGCTGGCGCGTGACGCACCATGCGTGACGAAGCCCTTTTCGACCTCGCATTCCTCCCAAACCACCCCCCAACGCTGGGCGGCTTCCTGCGCCAACATGGCGCGCGCCGCCGCGGCCGCCGCACGGCACGGCTGTTCGTAGGCCGCAAGCGACGTTCCGGAAGCAGTCGCGTTGAACCGGTTGGACTGCGCAAAGCGCGCGGCGATCAGATCATCACTCGCCGACGATAAGCCGGCAAAGCTTGGGTCCCACAGCGCCATCCAGGCCCGCGCCAGGGGGATATTGGCGTAGGCTCCCGAAACCGGCGCAGGTTCAACCGCGATCTGACGCCAGTCCGCGCCCAGTTCATAGGCGACAATCTGGGGGAGGAGGGTGGTGATCCCCTGCCCCATCTCAAGCTGCGGTACCGCAACCGTTACCACGCCGTCCTGCGCGATCTTGAGCCAGGCACCAAAGATTTGCTCGCCGCCGGCAGAAATCAGTGGGCTAGCATAGCTGCGCGGCATGAGCCACCAGGCGACGACCAACCCTCCGCCGGCTGCCGCTCCGACCAGCATGCCGCGCCGCGAGATCTGCATTGACTAGACGGTCCCCGTATCAAGCCAATGATCGAGCCGCTCAGCGATTGCTGTAAACGGCAAAGCCTCCGGCCCGTCCCCGGCGGCCGGCGGCGTCCCCGCATCTCCGCTGGTGCGGGTCGCAATGGTCAGCGGGATGCGACCGAGGAATGGAATATCAAGCGCCGCGGCAAAGCGTTCGACGCCGCCCTGCCCGAACGGATCGCTGATCTCGCCGCAATGCGGGCATTCATAACCCGCCATGTTCTCGACCAAGCCGATGATCGGAACCTTGCCTTGTTCGAACAATTGCCCGGCGCGCGCCGCATCGATCAGAGCCAGATCCTGCGGCGTGGAGACCAGCACCGCACCGTCGGGCCGATGATCGGAGAGCATCGAAAGCTGCACGTCCCCGGTGCCGGGAGGCAGGTCAATCAGCAAGATTTCAGTGTCTTCCCATGCTGCGTCGATCAACTGTGAGAGCGCCTTGCCCGTCATTGGCCCGCGCCAAGCCAGCGCCTTGCCGGGGGCAACGATGTGCCCGATCGAGAGCACCTTGACACCATGGGGGCTATCAAGCGGCACAAGCTTTTCGCCTTGGACCATTGGCTTTTGCCCCTCGGTCGCCAGCAGTTTGGGCTGCGATGGGCCGTAGATGTCCCCATCGACCACGCCGACCTTGCGCCCCAATCGCGCCAGTGCGACCGCGAGATTGGTGGTGACGGTTGACTTTCCCACCCCGCCCTTGCCCGATCCTACGGCGATCAGGCGGATCCGGCGCCGCTCTCCGGTGAGTGCGATCCGCACCTCCTTTGCGCCGGGAACTGCGCTAAGCGCTTCTGTAAACTCGGCTTCGAGTGCGGGGCGGTCAGCTGTGTCGACATCGCCAGCCTCGGCGACCACAACCACGCGTCCGGAAATCAGCCGGGCCGATTGCACCCGCGCCTCAAGCGCAGGCGGCAGATAGCTGCGGATCAGCGCGGCCTGCTTGGCACGTTCCTGCGCGCGTTGTTCCGCATCGCTTGTCATGGCTGTTTGTCCTTGCCGGAGGTTGCAGCGGCAGCCCCCGTGCTTCGCCGGTCATCCCTAGCCATGAAATTAGCGAAGCCAACCCCTGTTTTTCGGGAGATAGCGTGCCTATAAACAGGGCATGCAAAGATTGGATGGCTGGAGAGAACGTCTTGGCGCGGGCCTGAAGGGCCTTGCCATGGCTGGCAAGAACAACCCGTGGGGCGGCTCTGGCGGCGACGAGCCAAGCGAGGACAACCATTCAGGTGATGGCGGTGCCGGCGGCGGCGGCAAGAACGAGGGCAAAGGCGGCGAAGGGCCGCGCAATCCTTGGCTACCGGGCGGTGGCGAGCCCGGGAAGCGGCGGTCGGCCAGTATCGAGGATATCTTCCGGACCCGCGGTCCCGAAGGACCACGCCGTGCAGGTGGAGGCGGCGGCGGCAACGGTCCGAACTTCCGCTTGCCTGAACGTTCCGATGGCAAGAGCTGGGTGCCGGTGATCGTTGGCGGCGTGGCGCTGGTATGGGCGGCAGTCACCAGCTTTCACTTTATCCAGCCTGGGGAAGAGGCGGTCGTTACCTGGTTCGGCGGCAAATATTCACACGCACTCGAGTCTGGCACCAACATTACAGCACCGTGGCCGATCCACATTGTCGAAAAGGAAAACGTAACGCAGGTTCGGCTGGAGGAGGTGCCCGGCACCAAGACCGAGAAGCTGATCCTGACCGGCGATCAAAACCTAGTCGACCTGTCCTACCTGATCCGCTGGAACATCTCCGATCTGGCGCTCTACAAGTACCAGCTCAATGATCCCAAGAACGCGCTGCTCGAGATTGGCGAGGCGGCGATGCGCGCGGCGGTAGCCCGCCAGAAGCTTGACACCGTGCTGACGGGTGAGGGCCGTGCTGAAATCGAGCAGGACGTGCGCACGGCGATGCAGGCGCGTCTTGATGCTTATCGGTCAGGCATCTCGGTGCAGGGGATCGAAATCAACAAGGTCGATCCGCCAAGCCGCGTCGAGGACGCCTTCAAGGACGTCTCTTCGGCGCAGCAGGATGCCGATGCCGCAATCAATCGCGCCCGCGCGGTGGCGCAGCAATTGCTCGCCCGCGCGCAGGGCGATGCGAGCGAATTCAATGATATCTACGAGGAATACAAGCTCGCGCCCGAAGTCACGCGCCGCCGCCTCTATTACGAGACCATGGAGCAGATCCTGTCCAAGACCGACAAGACGATTGTCGAATCCGGCAATGTCACGCCCTACCTGCCGCTACCCGAGTTGAAGCGGCGCGCGCAGCAACAGTCGCAGCCGCAGCCGCGCCAGGGGAACTGAGGATATGGCCAGCTTCTTCCAGAACACCCGTAACCTGATGATCATCGCGATCGTGCTGGTCGTTGCCCTCGCTTCGAGCGTGGTGATCGTGCCCGAGACGCACCAAGGCGTGGTGGTCCAGGCGGGTAAGCCCGTGCGCGTCTTCAACCTGTTCCGCCCCGATGTGCCTTATGGCCAAACCGGAGCGGGGATCCAGCTGCGTATCCCCTGCCTCGAGCAAGTGCAGATGATCGATCGCCGGGTGCTCGATCTCGACATGGAGCGCACGCAGGTGCTCTCTAACGACCAGCAGCGCTTGCAGGTCGATGCCTATGCTCGCTATCGGATTATCGATCCGGTCAAACTGGTCGAGAAGGCCGGGAACGAGCGCCAGCTCGAAAGTCAGCTGTTACCGATCCTCACGTCGGTGCTGCGGCAGGAGTTGGGGCGGCGGCCGTTTACCGCGCTAATCAATGCCGAGCGCGGAACGGCCATGGCCAACATTACCGCTTCGCTCGACAAGCAGGCCCGCAATTACGGCGCACAGGTGCTTGACGTGCGGATCAAGGCGGCGGACTTGCCTGACGGTCGCCCACTTGATGCAGCCTTCACGCGAATGCAGACCGACCGCGAGGAAGAAGCTGCGACGATCCGCGCCGCTGGCCAGCGTGACGCGCAGATCATTCAGGCTGAAGCCTCAGCCCAATCTGCGCGTATCTATGCGGATGCTTATGGCAAGGACCCGAGGTTCTATGATTTCTATCGCGCGATGCAGAGCTACCGGCAGACTTTCCTTGTCGGCGAGGGCCAAAGCACCATGGTGCTGTCCGACGACAGCGAATATTTCCGCCAGTTCAAGGGGCCTAGTGAGCAATCGACCAAGCGCCAATGAGCGGCGCTGAACGCCGTGGGCGTTCAATTCGCGTTCAGCCCCTCCAAGGGCATTTGGGGGCCGCGCCGGTCACTCGGCTGGCCCCGCAAACGGTTTGAGGAATGCGGCAGAACTCCTGCGCATTCCGCGAGATGAACAAGGACCAAAAGGACGTGAAGAACGTGCGCTATGTGTATGGACTATCGAGTGCGCTGCTCATGGGCGGCGCCGCCATATCGCTGATGACTGGCTCGCCGCTCGGCGCTCAGGTCGCACAGAATGATGGGGCGGTTATGGACCGGGTCGTGCCGGTCGCTGGCGCACCAGCGAGTTTTGCCGATCTTACCGCGCAATTGCAGCCGACGGTGGTGAACATCGCGACCCGGCAGCGGGTCGAGGTCGCCAACAATCCCTTTGCAGGCACACCCTTTGCCGAGCTGTTCAACCGCCGTGGTGGTGGCCAAGGCGGCAGCGGGGCACAGCCGCAAACCCGCGAGGCGCAGTCGCTAGGATCGGGATTCATCGTCTCGGCGGACGGTATCGTGGTCACCAATAACCACGTGATCTCGCCGCCTGATACCCGCGCAAAACTCGAGTCAATCACTGTCACCTTGTCAGACGGCACTGAATATGAGGCTGACGTAATCGGCGCGGATGCGGCCTCGGACCTCGCAGTGCTCAAGATCCGCTCGAACAAGACCTTCCCCTTTGTGAGGTTCGGAGACTCGAGCGCTGCGCGCGTTGGCGACTGGGTCGTCGCAATCGGCAATCCCTTCGGACTTGGCGGCACGGTTACGAGCGGGATCATCTCGGCGGTGTACCGCAACACAGGCCAGGGCGGCGCATACGACCGCTACCTCCAGACGGATGCCAGCATCAACCGCGGCAATTCAGGCGGCCCGCTGTTTGACATGCGCGGCAACGTCATTGGCATCAACAACGCGATCTTCTCACCCTCGGGTGGGAGCGTCGGGATCGGCTTTGCGATCCCCGCCGAGATCGCCGCACCGATTGTCGATCAGTTACGCAGCGGCCGGGAAATCGAACGCGGCTATCTGGGGGTACGCCTTCAGCCGCTCGACGAAGATCTCGCCGCTTCGGTTGGCCTGCCCAAGCGCCGGGGCGAGCTGGTACAGGTGGTCGAGGAGACCAGCCCTGCCGGGCGTGCGGGGCTCAAGTCCGGCGACATCCTGACCAAGGTCAATGGCAAGGACGTGACCGCCGAACAGACCGTGTCCTTCCTCGTCGCCAATCTCCAGCCTGGAACGGGTGTCCCCGTCGAACTGCTTCGCGACGGCAAGCGGATGACCGTCAATGTGACACTCGGCAAGCGTCCGAGTGACGCGGAACTCCAGCAACAGGCGCAGACTTTCGATCCGGATGCCGAAGAGCCGATGGCGCCAGGCACCTCAGACGAGACGATCGAACAGTCACTCGGGTTGCAGGTGATGCCGATCAATGCGGGCATCGCCCGTTCGCTTGGCGTGCCACCCGAAACCAAGGGCGTTGTGATCGCTGCTGTCGATCCCAACGCGGATGCTGCGCGCAAGGGTCTGCGGCGCGGGGACATCATCCTGTCGGCCAATTATCAGGCGGTGACCTCGGTCGAGACGCTTGTGGCGCAGGTCAATGCCGCCAAGGCGGAAAAGCGCGAAGCCATCCTGCTTCGCTTGCAGCGCGGCACCCAGTCTCCCATTTTCCTTGCGGTGCGGCTACGCTGATCGGGCTGTTCTGAACTGACCAAGAAAAAGAGGGCGCCTGGGTTAAACCCGGCGCCCGTTTTTCTTGGGGTAGTTACTGATCTGGAGATTTTTGCGCTGGCTCGGTTGGCGGTGCACGCGGCGGGCGAGGATTTTTGGGCAAGGCTCCGCCCGTGGCCTCCTCGAGGAAATCCTCGCTTGCGGCTGGCGGAGCATTGGGTCCGCGCTCTCCGTCAACGCCGAATGGCGAATCCTCCCGCTCGCGCCGGCCCGGTTCAACGATAGTGCCTTGTTCGTCGATGTAGTAATAATCATCAGGTTCGCCGAACAGCGCCTCCTCGTCGGGTTCGAGCTGCCATTCAGGCAGCTCGAGCGTCACATCGAACTGCTCGACCGGACGGTCCTTAACGGCATAGCGCATATAGGCGGCGAAGGCCTGCGCGGGTGCCCGCCCTCCCTGAAGGCCAGACACGGCCTTCGCGTCATCGCGCCCCATCCACACCCCAGTGGTGATCCCGCTTGAGAAGCCGATGAACCAGCCATCCTTGTTTGACGAGGTGGTGCCGGTCTTGCCCGCGACCGGTCGACCAATATCCGCCGCACGCCCAGTGCCCGTCTGCACTGCGGCCTGAAGAAGATCGGTGATTCCGGCGACCACATAATCCGGCACAGCAGGCTGCAGGTTAGGCGTCTCCCGGCGGTAGAGCACCTCGCCGCTTGCTCCTGTCACCTTGGTAATCCCATAGGGCTCAACCGGCACGCCTTTGGCCGAGATCCCGGCGAAGGCCTGCACCATTTCGATCACCCGCACCTCCGAAGAGCCGAGCACCATCGAGGGGTAGGTATCGATCTTCGAATTCACCCCGAAACGCCGTGCCATCGAGGCGACCGTGCCGAACCCAACCTCGTTGCCCAGCTGAGCGGCCACGGTGTTGATCGAATAGGCAAAGGCGGTCCGCAGATCGGTCTCGCCGACATTGCGACCATTGGCGTTGCGTGGGCTCCAGTTATCGATCGTTACGGGCGTGTCGACCACCGTATCCTCGGGGCGGTAGCCTGCGGTCTCAATCGCTGCCAGATAGACGAACAGCTTCCAGGCGGAACCTGGCTGGCGCAACGCGGCCGTCGCGCGGTTATAGTTGCTCGCGACATAATCCGTGCCGCCTACCATCGCGAGGATCGCCCCGTCACGGTCGAGGCTAACCATCGCACCCTGCGCGCCCTTGGGGGTATTGGCTTCGATCGCCGCAGTGGCGGCGCGTTGCATCCCGACATCAAGCGTGGTCCATACCTCGATCGGCTCGTTCGTTTCGGGAAGGATGATATCGAGCTGCGGCAGCACCCAATCGGTGAAATAACGGACCGAATTCTGACCGGCCTGCTCCTTAAGCTGCACCGCGCTGACATCGACATTGGCCTGGTCGGGGGTAGTATATCCCTGCTCGCGCATGAGCGAGAGCACCACCTGGGCGCGGTCGACGGCTGCCTGGACGTCGGCAGTGGGCGAATACTGGCTGGGTGCCTTTACCAGCCCCGCGATAATCGCTGCCTCTCCAACACTCAGATCGGTTGCTGGGTGGCTGAAGAACTTGCGGGACGCGGAATCGATGCCATAGGCACCGCCGCCGAAATAGACCTTGTTGAGGTAAAGCTCGAGGATCTCCTCCTTGGAGAATTTCCATTCAAGCGCCAGGGCCAGCACCGCCTCACGCGCCTTGCGGTCAAGCGAACGATTATTGTTGAGGAATAGGTTGCGCGCGAGCTGCTGGGTGATGGTCGAAGTGCCGCCAAGCCGCGCGCGCGAGCCTGTCGCCCCTTCGATCAGCGCCCCGGTAAGGCGCACAGGATCAACCCCGAAATGGGACTGGAAGCGCTTGTCTTCCACAGCAATCATGGCGTTGGTCATGTTCTCGGGAATCTCGGCGTAATCGAGCCATTCGCCGAAGCTTGGCCCGATCTCGACCAGTTCGCGCCCGTCGCGACCGCGGATCACGACAGTTTGACCGGGCTGGCTGGCCTGAAGCGTCGCGTAATCAGGCAAGGACTGCGCGGCAAAACCGACGGCGAAGGCAAGAAATACAAGAGCCAGCCCAGCCAACGCACCGCCCCAGAGGAAGAGGCGCCTGAGCCACAGGCGCCAGCGCGGCGGTGTGCTTCCCGGCTCGTCTGTGTTGCTGGCCTCCCCTGCGGTCTCGGAGCGTGCTGCCGCCGCGCGGCGGTTGCCGCGTGCACTCTTTTTCTGCAACTGGTCGCCCCGTTTCGACATTGATCCTGCCCGTTTCATTCCCACCGCAAGGGGTCGGAACGCGGCGCTTTGCATAAGCAAGTTGTAACCGGGGGTGAACCCGAATCTGTGAGCACTCCAGCGGTGCAGCGCCGCACGGGATCAGGGTTCCGTTGGGGTGAAGATTAGCGCAGCCGAATTGATGCAATAGCGCAAACCGCCTTGTTCGGGGGGGCCGTCGGGGAAAACATGGCCGAGATGGCTTCCGCACTTGCCGCAGCGCACTTCTGTCCGGATCATGCCGTAACTGACGTCGCGGTGCTCCTCGATAACCTCTTCTGATGCGGGCCTTGTAAACGCTGGCCAGCCGCAGCCGGAATTGTACTTGGCAGTCGAATAGAACAACTGGGTTCCGCAAGCGGCGCAATGATACTCACCGTCGTCGTAGAACTTGTCGTACTCGCCCGTAAACGCACGCTCGGTGCCGGCCTCGCGCAAGACGTGGTACTGCATCGGGGTGAGCTTCTCACGCCAGTCGTCGGCGCTCAGGCTGCGGGGATCTTCGTTCATGTCGTCACCTCTCCTACGAATGACGATATCGGAGGTCGGGGACATTCCGCAAGGCTACCAAAAAAGGGTGGGTACCGGGGAACGTGACATCGTGCATCCAAGCACACAGCCTGCAAGAACGCGGGGAGGCTACCCATCCACCAGCGCATAATGCGGCGGCGGCTTGATGGCGTCCATCCGATCAGCCAGCAGCGGGCGGAAGCTCGGGCGGCTCTTGAACGCAGAATACCAACCGTGCGTCGGCTCGTGACCTGTCCAGTCAATACCATCGAGATAATCGACGACCGAAATCTGCGCTGCTGCTGCGAGGTCGGCGAGGCTCATCGTAGAACCAGCCACCCAGGGACGGTTATCGATAAGCCAGTCGAGATAATCGAGATGGCCGTGCGCCATTTTCATCGCATTGCGCAGCGCGCCGCTATCGGGCGGTTGGCGCAGGATCCGCTTCTTCATCCGTTCTGACAGGAGGGGCGCGGTGACATCAGCGTAAAAGCTTTCGTCAAAGAGCGCGACGAGACGGCGGATTTCAGCACGCTGGGCGGCAGTGCCGTTGATCATTGGATTGCGGTCGACCGTTTCCTCGAAATACTCAGCGATTGCCCGACTATCGGGGATGACAATATTCTTCCCCTCGCTGGCGATCACCGGGGTGCGCCCCGCCGGGTTGAGATTGAAGAACTGATCAGAAGCAGCCCAAGGATACTCGCGCACGAGATCAAATGGGATATTCTTCTCGCTCAGCAGCAAGCGGATTTTGCGGCTGAAGGGGCACAAAGGAAATTGGTAAAGAAGCCACATAAGGCGCTCATCCCTGCCGCATTTCGCAAGCCGAATCCAGCACACCGCATCGGGCACGCGGGGATATGTCGCTAATGCTACAGCCCCGAGGCGGATTTCATCAGTTCGCAGGCGGGCATAATGGCCTTGATCCGCGCTTCGCCCTCGGGATTGTCATTGTTGCTAACCTCGCGAAAGGCAAGATCAACGATGCCCTCTCGGGTCAGACCTGCTTCTTCCATCAGACGCGCCATCGTTCGCACGAAGAACTCCCGTCCTCCCGCGGC
This sequence comes from Erythrobacter sp., assembly GCA_046080005.1. Classification (GTDB taxonomy): domain Bacteria; phylum Pseudomonadota; class Alphaproteobacteria; order Sphingomonadales; family Sphingomonadaceae; genus Erythrobacter. Next base: position 9,302 of record JBJTTE010000014.1, on the reverse strand, counting down.
CTCGATGTCGGGATAGGCACCACCGCGGCCATCGCCAGACTTCTGCCATTTGCTGACCGTTGCATAGGCAATGGCGCAGCGGGCTGCAGCAGCTTGTTCGATCGGAAGTTGGTCAATTGTAACAAAGCCCTCGAGACGCGATGGCTCGGGAACCAGAAGCTCCGGAGCAGCGGCGGGCGGGGTGTCCTGAAGCGCAAGCGCGGCAGCAATAGCTAAAGCGATCATGCGGCTCCCTATGCACCGCACAGGGCATGTCTGACTACCGGAAATCCGCGTTGCGGTGCGCTGTGTTCCGTCCTAATCCGCAACCCGCCCTAGAAGAGGAGAGGGATTCCCATGTTCAGTCACATTATGGTCGGCACCAGTGATTTCGACCGCGCCAAAGCATTCTATGACAGCGTGCTTGGCGTGCTCGGAGCAGCGCCCGGCGCGATCAACGAAGCCGCCACGGGTCACAAGCGGGCGTTCTGGTTTCACAATGGCGGGATCTTCGCCGTCAGCCAGCCGATCAATGATGCCCCGGCTTGCGTCGCCAATGGCTCGACCATCGGCTTTGCCTGCGACAGCCTTGAGCAGGTCAAGGCCTTCCATGATGCCGCAGTCGCTGCCGGAGGCACATCGGTCGAAGACCCGCCGGGCCCGCGCACAGGTGCAATGGGGACATTGAACCTTGCCTATGTGCTGGATTTGGACGGCCACAAGCTGTGCATGCTGCACCGCGCGGGATAAGCCTCAGCGACTTAATTCGAACACAGCGAATTCGGCGCGCCAGTTTGCTCCTGGCGCGCCGATTTCTGTTTCATCCGAGAAAAACCACGCCCGCTCGATCCGCGCGCACTTTAACTTCACAAGATCGCGGAAGTCTTCAACCGTGACGTGGTGGATGTTCTGCGTTTCATACCAGCTCACCGGCAACGCCCGCGTGACGGGCATCCGTCCCCCGAACATCAGCGCTGCGCGGGTGCGCCAATGTGCGAAGTTAGGGAAGGAGACAAACGCTCGCCGGCCCACCCGCAGTAGCTCATCAAGCATCAGATCAGGCCGCGTGGCGGTCTGAAGCGTCTGGCTTAGGATCGCATAATCGAAGGCCTTATCGGGGTAGTTCGCGAGATCGAGATTGGCATCGCCCTGTACCACGCTAAGCCCACGGGCGACGCAGCGTTCAACCAAGGCGCTGTCAAGTTCCATACCCCGCGCATCACAGCCGCTTGCGCTCTCAAGCTCGGCCATCAACGCCCCGTCACCGCAGCCGATATCGAGCACCCTGCTACCAGGCGCGACATGGGCAGCGATTGCAGCGAGATCGGGACGCAAACTCAAGCGATGAACCCCTTTACCACTCGATCAAGCTGATCATGCTCAAGCAGGAAGCTGTCATGTCCATGCGGCGCCGAGAGTTCGACAAAGCTGACTTTGGCCCCGGCCGCGTTCAACGCGTGGACGATATGGCGGCTTTCGCTTGTGGGATAGAGCCAGTCGGTATCGAAGCTGACGATACAAAACCTCGCTCTCGTGCCGGCGAACGCGGCGGCCAGCTTTCCGCCATGCTCCTCGGCAATGTCGAAATAGTCCATCGCACGGGTGATATAGAGATAGGAGTTCGCGTCGAAACGACGGGTAAAGCCACTACCCTGATGCCTGAGATAACTCTCAATCTGGAATTCGGCGTCAAAGCCGAAACCCTTGGTCTCACGGTCCTGCAAACGGCGGCCGAACTTATCAGTCAGTCCGGCTTCCGAAAGATAAGTGATATGCGCCGCCATCCGCGCCACGGCGAGGCCATTATCAGGCTTAGTGTCGGCGGCGTAATAGTCGCCTTCGTTCCACGCTGGATCGGCCATGATCGCTTGCCGACCGACCTCGTGGAAGGCAATGTTCTGCGCGGAATGGCGCGCAGTCGATGCGATCACCAGCACGCGCGCGGTCCGATCCGGCCAGTTTGCAGAAAGGCTGAGCGCCTGCATCCCGCCCATTGATCCCCCAACTACGGCGTGCAAGCAATCAATCCCCAACCCGTCGAGCAGTGCGACGAGGGCACGAACCATGTCGCGGATGGTGATGACAGGAAAGCGCATTGCGTGAGGCTCGCCGTCAGGTGCCACGCTTGCAGGCCCGGTCGATCCCATGCAGCTGCCGATCACATTGGCGCAGATCACGAAATGGTGGTCGGTGTCGATTGGCCTTCCGGGTCCGACCATCCGTTCCCACCAGCCAGGTTTACCAGTGATCGGATGTGGGCTCGCCACATATTGGTCACCGGTCAGCGCATGGCACACCAGTACTGCGTTGCCCTTATCCGCCGCTAGCGTGCCATAGGCTTCATAGGCGATCTCGCAGCCCTCCAACACCTGACCGCTGTCGAGCGGCAAGGGTCGCGGAACGGAAAAAAGTAGCGAGGGGTTGGACAACTTCACGCCTGACCAAGGATAGAGCAGTGCTGCAACGAACGCAGCACCAACGATTTTTCGAGGGTCGCCCCCATAACCGTTCGCCATGAGCTTGTCGAAGGGCTGTTTTTCTATAAGCGGGCTTGCAATGAACGCCAGACCCGAACCCAAACCTTGGATCAGTCAGATCCACGCCTACGTTCCCGGCAAATCGAAGTCAGCGAGCGGTAAGCCGTTAACGAAGTTGTCAGCGAACGAGAACCCGCTTGGGAGCAGCGCGGCCGCGCTTGCGGCGCTGGCAGAGGGGCACGTGGCTGCAGACTATCCCGATCCCGATGCGCAGCGGTTGCGCGAGAAGATCGCTGAGGTGCACGGGCTCGATGCTGATCGGATAGTCTGCGGCACCGGATCTGGCGAGCTGCTCCTCTGTGCGGTGCAGGCACTGGCTGGGCCAGGGGACGAAGTGCTCGCTTCGCGCTACTCTTTCTCGCTCTATCCGTTGCTGGCGCAAAAGGTCGGGGCGAACGCGGTGCTAGCGCCGGATGATGAGTTCGCTGCGTCGGTCGATAATCTGCTAGCGGCAGTGAACGAACGTACAAAAGTCGTTCTGCTCGATAATCCGAACAATCCCGTAGGCACTTTCCTCGCCCCTTCCGAAGTCACGCGTCTGCACGCCGGCCTACCTCCCGATGTACTGTTGGTGGTGGACGAGGCATACGGCGAATATGTCGATCCCGAATTGCAACAGGCCGGCTTCAATCTTGCCGCTGCGCACGAAAACGTGCTCGTCAGCCGGACATTCTCGAAGGCCTATGGCCTCGCTTCGGAGCGGGTCGGCTGGGTTACCGGCGCGCCGCACCTTATCGATCTCATCAACCGGCTAAGAGGCGCTTTCAATGTCTCGGTAAGCGGGCAGAAGTCGGCGCTGGCGGCATTGAGCGATCAGGCTTTCGTCGCTGCGAGCCGCGAGCATAACACCCGTCAACGTGCGCGACTGGCCAGTGCTGTTTCTGGCCTTGGAAACCACGGCATCTCGGCTTGCCCGAGCGAGGCGAACTTCCTGCTCGTCAACTTCGAAGGCGAAATTACGGCGGTGCAGGCGCTCGATGCTCTATCGGAGGCGGGTTACGCAGTGCGGCACCTACCGTCGCAGGGATTGCCCAACAGTCTAAGGATCACGATCGGCAAGGCCGACGACATGACCCGCGTCATCGCCACGCTGCGCGGCTTGTGTGGGGAAGCCACGTGAGGGTTGCGCGCGTTGCCATTATCGGCCTTGGCCTGCTTGGCGGCTCGATCGGCCTTGCCATAAAGGCCCGCAGTCTTGGTATTGCCACCAGCGGCTGGGACCGTGACGCGTCAGTTCGCGAACGGGCAATAACGCGCGGGTTGGTTGACGCCGTGTGCGATACTGCTGAGGCTGCCGTGACAGGTGCCGATTTGGTAATCCTATGCGTCCCTGTCGGCGCGATGGGCGATGCCGCGCGTGCGATTGCGTCAGGCCTCGAACCGCATACGATCGTCAGCGACGTTGGCTCGTCAAAGGCTGCAGTGGCTGATGCGCTTTGTGCCGTGCTCCCCAATGCCATCGTGATCCCAGCCCACCCTGTCGCGGGGACCGAACAGAGCGGTCCGGATGCAGGCTTCGCAACGCTATTCGCAGGCCGCTGGTGCATCATAACCCCGCCTGAGAATGCCGACCCCGAAGCCATTGAGGCCTTGTCGGCTTTCTGGACGGCACTCGGCTCGAAAGTTGAACTGATGGACCCCGCCCATCACGATCTGGTGCTTGCCGTCACCAGCCATATCCTCCACCTCATCGCCTATACCATTGTCGGCACGGCGAGCGATCTCGAAGACGTGACCCAGAGTGAGGTGATCAAACATTCCGCAGGCGGCTTTCGCGACTTCACCCGCATCCCCGCCTCGGACCCGGTGATGTGGCGCGATGTGTTCCTCAGCAACAAGGGAGCGGTGCTAGAGATGCTCGGCCGCTTCACCGAGGACCTCACCGCTCTTCAAAGGGCAATCCGTTCGGGCGACGGGGACACGCTGTTCGATCTCTTCACCCGCACCCGTGCGATCCGCCGCGCGGTAATCGAGCAGGGTCAGGACGATGCGGGTCCTGATTTCGGACGGGAGCACGGGCAATAAAGCCCCTGCTCGTCGGCCCGTTAGCTCTGCGACCGGCTAGTGGCTCAGCACATTGATCGCGGCGTGAACCCGCGCCTCGATCTCTGCACGCGGCAGGCCCGCCGGGATACTCTCGCCCACCTTGTAAGTTATCCGCCCCGGACGCTTGAGCATGTGATGATATAGTCGCCCGCTATCAACGGCGATCGGCACCACTGGTAAGCCAAGCAGCTTATACAAGCCCGCAAAGCCCGCTTGAAGCGGGGGCTGAGCGCCATGCGGAACCCGTGTACCTTCCGGAAAGATCACCAGTGGTCGGCCTGCCGCAACACGTTCCTTCGCACTCGTGATCATCAATCGCAGCGCTCTTGCGCCCTGGTCGCGCTCAACAGGCACAAGTCCATAGACGATCGCCGAGTAGCCCCACCCCGGGATCCGAAACAGCTCCTGCTTGGCAAACACAGCCGGGTAAGCGAACAACCGCGGAGTATCGATCGCCTCAAAGAAGCTCTCATGCTTGATCGCAATCAGCACAGGGCCTTGAGGCAGTTCGCCCTCGCGTACCACCTCAATTCCAAGGAGATGGCGTACACACCACAAATGCCAGTGTCCCCAGCGTGCGACAATCGAACGCAGCCAGCGTCGCTGGGCCGCAACTGCAACGACTGACGCAGCCACTAGGACAGCGCTGCCGCCATAGAACAGCACATAAAAGGCGAGCGAACGCAGCGCGGTACTGAGGATCCTCAAAGATCTAACAGTCCTGCCGCGCGACTGGCGATCAGCTTATGATATTCAAGGAAGAGTGTCCCAAGATCGGGATGAGATGGCACTGCATCACGGAGTACGGTGACATGCTCGGGCAGGGTCCGATCAAGCTCGCCAGCAGCGCGGCGCATATGCCAGTCGGTCGTAACCAGCCGCAAAGAACGGACCTCGTTCTGCGCCACCCACTTCGCGGTCTCGGCAGCGTTGGAGCGGGTGTCGACCGCCGCGAAGCCCAGCGTCACGCAGCATGCCATAGTTCGCGCCGAAACCCCGAACTGAGCAGCGAATTCCTGAGGCCGCACATCGCGGTCGACTCCGCTGACCAGCATCTTCTTTGCCAGCCCTTGATCGAGAACCACCAGCCCGCGTGCGATACGACCCGGCCCACCAGTCGGGACGATGACCGCGTCGGTCTTGGCTCCGTCGGCTTGCTTTGGAAGCGCCACAACGAACCATAAGAAGCCGATAACCCAGACCAGAACGGCCAGAAAAGTAGCACGCCAAACCATTGCTTCGCGCTAAAGCATGGCCTTGAGGGCATAGGCAATGGTGATCCGCGCTGTCGTCAATGCAAGCAGCACACCGGCAAGGGGAATTGCGGCAATAACCAACCAGTCGGTAAGCATCAGGCCTCCGCCGCTTACCATTCCGCTACCCAGAGCAGCAAATTGCTGAGCGAGCAGCCATATCGCTGCCACGCCGAGCCCTGCGCCAATCAGTGCACCCAGCGCAGCTTCACGGAGCACATCACGAAGGAAAACCGCAGTGATCTGGCGTTGGCTTGCACCGAGCAGGTGCATGATCTCGACCGTTTCACGCGCCCCAGAAAAGGCGTTGCGGGCGGCGAGCGCAACTGCCGCTGCGGTCGCCAGCGCCACCAGAGCGATAAGGCCAAGCGCCAGCCATTGCAGTGCAGCGAGCGCTGATTGGACCGGGCGCAGGAAGTCCTCCAGTGCATCGACCCGCGCGCCCGGTACACGCGCTGCCAAGGCCGCTTCAATCCGCGCGATCTCAGCTGCGCCTGCAGTGCGCGCAAGCTCGATGTCAATCAACGCCGGGATCGGCACTTCTCCATCGCCCGCGCCTTGGCCGAGCCAAGGTTCGAGCATCGCGACCAACTCGGCGTCGGGCAACAGCCGCACCGATGTGACGCCCGGCATACCAGTCAGCACTTTGACCGCTGCCTGCGCGCGCGCCGTGCGCAGATCAGGGTTCGGCTCGATAATCTGCACGCTCGCTGCGCGCGACAAACCAGCGCCGGCAGTATCGGCGAGATTGCGAAGCGCCAGACCACCAGCCGTGGCGATCACGACCAGCGCGATAAGGATCGCGATCACCCAAGGGATCGGACCGGTCAGGCGCGCCGCAGGCAAAAGCCGGGCTGCGGTCCGCCAGTTTGCTGGAACCGCCGATGCATCCTCATTGGCATTGTCGGACGCAGCGAGCAGTGGAGGATGCGAGCTCATGCGGTCACACTCAGCCTCCCGCACGACCAACGCCCGAAGGGCGTGGTGGGTAGCGTAAGGCCCCCGTGGGATCGGACAACTGCCCTTTGTTGAGCCGCATGATCAAGGAATCCGGAACATTCTTGAGCAAGTGAACATCGTGGGTCGCGACCATCACGGTCGTGCCAACACGGGTATTGAGAGCCTCGAAAAGGCGAAGCAGCTTCAATGCCATCTCAGGATCGACATTGCCGGTCGGCTCGTCGGCGATCAACATCCGCGGCCGCGCGATTACCGCACGGGCAATTGCCACACGTTGCTGCTCCCCGCCCGACATTGATGCCGGAACAGCTTGGGCGCGGTGGGAAAGCCCGACCCAGTCGAGCATGTCATCTACGGCCTTGGACACCCGCTTCTCTTCTGTGCCTGCCAGCCGCAGCGGCAGTGCGACGTTTTCGAAGGTTGAGATAGGGGACCAGCCGGAAATCCTGAAACACCACGCCAAGCCTCCGCCGCAATTCGGGCAGACGGCCTTGCGGCATAGTGATAAGATCTTGGCCAAACATTCTAATGCCCCCGCGCGAGGGCCGCTGGGCGAGGTAGAGAAGCCGCAGCAGGCTAGTCTTGCCCGCCCCACTCGCACCAGTGAGAAAGTAGAAGCTGCCTGGGTAGAGCGTGAAGCTGATATTGCTCAAGACCTCAGGGTCAGTGCCATAGCGCAGCCCGACATTGTCGAATTTCACGATCTCGGTGAGTGTATCGCGCATTCCGCGCACCTATCAGCGGGGCAGGCGGCGGGAAAGCGCCAGATCACAACCAAGCTGCTGAATCCCTCAATTTGCGCCCCGCAATGTGGAAAACAGAGGGTAAATCGGCACCTTCGTCGGGCTCACTCTTGTGTGGAGGGGCGCGAAGTCTATTGCAAATGAGCCATGATCATTGCTTGCCCAGCCTGTGGCACCCCTTACGCCTTGCCCGATGCTGCCATCGGTAGCGAAGGTCGAACGGTGCGTTGTGCCAAGTGTAAGCATAGCTGGTTCCAAGAGCCACCTGAAAGCGCATTGCGTTCAGCACTCGAAGCTCAACAACCACCACCGCCGCAAGCCAAAGTTTCAGCTGCTCCACCCCCGGAGTCGCCTACGCCGTCTCCAGCTCTGCCCCCTTCGCCTGAGCCACAAAGCGAAGAGCCTCAGGCAAGTCGGTGGCCCTCGCCTGAACCCGAGTCCGAACCAACGAATGAAGCCCAACCGAGCTACACAGTAGATGACGCTTCGCTAGCCGTGCGCGCCCTGCGCCGGGGCCTAAACTCGCAAGGCGAACAGACTGCGCCGACGCCTCCCATTTTGGCGCCCGAAGAGTCGTCCGCCGCTTTTCCAGACCTAGCTGAACCAGACGAAGACCTGAGCGATCCCCCTGTCGTCGATGAGGGGGGCTATGAGGAGCAGGACGAAGGCGGTGGCTCGCAATTTGATTATCGGGCACCGTTCACGCGGCGACGCAACACGCTCCGGATGTGGACCCTCGCCGCAGCACTATTTGCCGCGCTGGCAGCAGGAATGGTGTTTGCAGTCAACTATTACGGCCTGCCAGATTGGGTGCCGCTACAGCGCCCCACCTTCGGGCTTGGCCGCCCGGGGCTTGAGCTTGATTTCCCCAAAGCGGACCAACGCAAAGAGCTTTTGGATAGTGGCGAGGTAATCTTCCAGGTGCGTGGCACCATCACGAACACCACGAGCGAGAGCCTCGACGTGCCAAACCTGCTGGTGGTGTTCAGCGATCAGCGAGAGCGAAAAATCGGAGACTGGGTCGTCGTCCCTGCCAAGCGTCGTCTTGCACCGGGCGAAACCGTTACTGTCACCGAAGCCATTGGCAATATTCCGCCAGGCGCGGCGATGGCTGACCTTGGCTGGGCACCTCTCTAGTTCCAAACCACAAGTCGGCGTCAAACCGCTTGCGCAGCGCTAGTCGCCTTGCTAGGGACGCGCTCCTACCGCGGAGCCAGCAGATCGGCTGCCCCCATAAACCCGAGTGCGGTCGTGGCGGAACTGGTAGACGCGCAACGTTGAGGTCGTTGTGGGCGAAAGCCCGTGGAAGTTCGAGTCTTCTCGACCGCACCAAACAGTAAGCGCTTGAATTACAAGGATTTTTCTTTCCGAGAGCATGGCCAGAAAGCGCGCAGTTCTGCGCCTTTTCGCGCGTGGAAAGAGCCATGAGTGTGCCAGAGACGGCGTTTGAGGCGGTCTCGTAGGCGCAAATCTCGGCCCGTTCTCAGCCCCTAACAAACTGACCGCAAGTCGCCACAGCGTGTGGCGAGATTACTGGGCGATAGCCTACGTAGACTCTGTGCTTGGGCATGCAGTCATCGAACTACTCTGACCACAACCCTCAGGGCCGTTTGAGTGTTGTGGTCAGAGCAATGAAAAAGTTCGAGTCACTGCGTGGGGCACCAGACAGTTTCTTGGACAAACCGAAATCACCCCCTCGGGGGCGCTCAGTGCACAAGTGGCGCGGTTCCGCGAGGTTTTGCGCGCATCATTCCTGCGTTGAAGTCAGAGACACTGTTCCGCCT
>JBJTTE010000013.1:0-4243 GCA_046080005.1 Erythrobacter sp. | reverse complement strand
GGGATTGATCATCCCGAATTCGACGATGCCATCCGACAGACGCTCCTCGCGGGTCTCGCCGGTCTTGAGGTTAAAGCGCCAGCGGTGGAGTCGGGACTGGAATGAGTGCTCATCGACATAGGCCATCATGTGGCTGTAGCGCCCCATCTCTTCGAGTGGGTCGGGCATTGGCTTGGCTTGATGATAGCCTTCGAGGATGACCTCATCGCCTTCCTCCCACGCATTGGTCCAATGCAGCACATAGGTCGGCGCAGCGTCGAACCAGCGGATGTCCTCGGGCTGCCCGTAGCGCGGTATCAGCGCAAAGCGGGTCGGGACACCATCATGCAGGCGCGCGGCGTGGATATTGCGGCCAAGCAGTTCTGCGTCCCAGAACAGCGGCATATCATTGAGGATCGACCAGTTTGGTGTGATCGCCATGTCGTGCGGCAGGCGCGGCCCGGGCAACGCCACCGGCACGTAGTGAACAATAGCCCCCGCCCGGTCGACCACGCCATAATGCATGAAAGGCGCATGCTTGGAGTAGTTGAAGAACATCATCTCGCCGGTGCGCTCGTCCACCTTGGGATGGGCCGATATGCCATCCAGCGGCACCCACGGTGCCTTGCCACGGCTCGCCAGCGTGACAGGATCGAGCATCCAGGCCTCACCGCATTGGTAGAGCGTCGCATAGGCCGTGCCGGCATGAACTATGATGTCGGTCGAGCCGGTATCCTTGAGGCCCTCGTGCGCGCCAAACCCTGGGCGCAGGCTTGTGCCCCATGGATCCATCAAACCGCCCCACAGCGATTGGCCTGCGATCTGCTCTGCCTCGAAGCAATGAGTGCGCACAAAGCGGTTGCGATAGCTTGCCTTGCCGCCGGAGATATTGACCTGATGGATCATGGCATCGCCATCAAAAGGATGATGGCGACCGAGCGGCTGGTGCACCTGGTTCTCGGTATTGCGCATATAGATACCGTCGATGTCCTGCGGGATCTTACCCGCGATCACCGGCAGTTCGGAAACGTCGACTTCCTCGTGAAGCGGCGTCCACGGTCCGGTCAGATAGGGGTGGTTTGACGGTTCCAGCGACGTTCGCAACGGCGGATGGCGCATGATCTGCATGATGTTCTCTCCCTGACGCCAAAATGCGCGAGGTGGCGCTGGCTGGCAAGCCACCAGATTGCGGCAACAAAAATTGATCTCGATCAATGTCGCTCGCTTCAGCCGGACCGATAAGGTCACCATGACATGGAGAGGGACTATGAAATCGATTCTTCTGCACATCGACCACGACCGCGCCATGCAAGCGCGCTTGCAGGTGGCGCTCGATATCGCGCGGGCGACCAATGGCCACATCACCTGCCTCCAAGCCGTAAGCTACGAGGTGTTCGCGCCAGGCGATTTCTACGGCTCGGCCATCGCGGCAGCGATGCCAGTGATCAAGGAAAACGCCGACAAACTGCGCGAGACGACCGAGAAGACCCTCGAACACGAAGGCGTGCCGTGGGACTGGCGCTTCGTCTACGGGATCGCGCCGCACCGCCTGCTCGAAGCTACGCCTTTCGCTGATGTCGTGCTGGTCGGTCCGGCCGAAGCTGGCAGCGACGGTCGCGGGCCATCGGCGCTGGTCGGGGACTTGGTCCTGAAAGCCAATGTGCCAGTCTTGGTCGTGCCCGAGGACGGCAAGAGCTTCGATATTGGCGCCCCCATGCTGGTGGCGTGGAACGGTTCGTCCGAAGGGGCCAATGCGTTGCGCGCTGCGGTTCCGCTCCTTGCCTGTTCGTGCAAGGTGACGCTGGTGAGCATTGGCGAGGAGGCCGACAAAGCCCGCTTCGACTTCCCATCCACGGAGGGAGCAAGATATCTCAGCCGCCACGCGATCGATTGCGAGATCGTCGAAATCCCGCGCGGAGAGGCCACGATCGCCGAAACGCTGTTCTCTGCCGCGCAAATGCGCGACTGTTCGCTGTTGGTGATGGGGGCCTACGGCCATTCGCGGCTGGCGGAACTGGTGCTCGGCGGCGTGACGCGGCGGATGCTGAGCGGGCCGAAGATGCCGATCTTGCTGGCGCATTGATCACCGCAGCCGCCCGTCGCGGAGCGGAGAACCTCGCTCATGCGACCAGACGGTCGCACCGATCTGCTTATTGCTTCGCGACCCGCCTGCGCATCATCCATTCCTGGGCAACGCTGGCCACCAGTTCGCCGGCAAGATTGAAGATGCGCCCGCGGTTGAACCCGCGCCCGCCACCCGACCATGGCGCGTCGGTGGCGTAGAGAAGCCACTCGTCGGCGCGGGCATCGCGGTGGAACCAGAGCGCGTGATCAAGGCTCGCGCCGACCAGTTCATTGCGCATCCATGAGAGGCCGTGCGGTAGAGCGCTGGTGCCGAGCAGCGTGTAGTCGCTGGCATAGGTAATGATCGCGCGGTGCAGTTCGGGCGTGTCGTAGGCGCCGGCAATGGGAGCGACCAACCGCAACCAGGTATGTGCGCAGGGCTCTCGCGGTTCGCGACTCATCCAGTGCAGCTGGCCGATAGTGCGCATCTCGATCGGGCGCGGGCGGAGCATGATGCGACGCTGTTGTTCGCTGAGGCGGTCGCCCCAGCGCGCGGCCAACTCGCGACGCTGCTCCATGTCGGAGGGCAGCGCATCGGGCCTGGCGACCTCGGGCATGGGCGAATCCAAATGCTCGAGGCCCGCTTCGGGCATTTGAAAGCTGGCTGTTAGGTTCAGGATCGGGACTGGCGTTCCATCCTCGCCTTCCTGCGACGCGACGATCCTGCGATTGGCAAAGCTGCGTCCGTCAAAGTCACGTGCGATCTGGTACGCGATTGGCGCACCCTCGCGCCCACCGCGCAAAAAATAGGCGTGCAGCGAATGCGCGACCTTGCCGTCTGCCACGGTCGCTTGCGCTGCCTGAAGCGCCTGCGCAAGCACTTGCCCACCGAAAACGCGCCCGATCCCATCGGCCTGCGGCGGACCGGCAAAGATGTCCGCCGCGCGCTTTTGCACGGTAAGCAGTCGAACAAGGTCGTCAACGAGGTCTTGCGGGGTAGGCGTTTCGATCATGGCACGGGGCCATGCGTGGGCCTTACGCGAACGTCAAGCCAAGCTTTCGCGTGCCAGCGCAACTCGTAGGCGCTGAGTGCTGTCGATCAGCGGCAAGGGTCGGCGGGGCAAAGATAAACCCCGCCGGGATTGCGCCCGGCGGGGTCAAGGTGTCAGGCTTCGTGACGGATCAGCCTGCGCCGTGGGCAAGAGCCGCGAGCAGCAGCAGCGCAACGATGTTGGTGATCTTGATCATCGGATTGACCGCTGGGCCTGCGGTATCCTTGTAGGGATCGCCGACCGTGTCGCCCGTCACTGCGGCCTTGTGGGCTTCTGACCCCTTGCCGCCGTGGTTGCCGTCCTCGATGTACTTCTTGGCGTTGTCCCATGCTCCGCCGCCTGCTGTCATCGAGAGCGCGACGAACAGGCCGCCAACGATCACACCCAGCAGGAGCGCGCCCAACGCCGCAAAGCCGTTGTCTTGTCCGGCAATCGCGGTGATTGCGAAGTACACGACGACCGGTGCCAGCACGGGCAGCAGCGAGGGGATGATCATCTCCTTGATCGCTGCCTTGGTGACAAGGTCAACTGTGCGGGCATAGTCAGGCTTCGAAGTGCCTTCCATGATCCCCGGATTGGTGCGGAACTGTTCGCGCACGTCGACGACCACATCGCCCGCAGCACGGCCAACCGCCGTCATGCCCATCGCCCCAAACAGATAGGGCAGCAATGCCCCCAGCAAGAGGCCGACGATCACGAAGGGATTCTCTAAGCTGAAGTCCACCTTCGCATCGGGGAAGAACGTCCGAAGGTCGGTGGTGTAGGCCGCGAACAGCACCAGCGCACCGAGGCCGGCCGAACCGATGGCGTAGCCCTTGGTCACGGCCTTGGTGGTGTTGCCCACCGCGTCGAGCAGATCGGTCTTCTCGCGCACGCTATCGTCCAGACCCGACATTTCGGCGATCCCGCCAGCATTGTCAGTGACCGGGCCATAGGCGTCGAGCGCGACGACCATGCCAGCCAGCGCCAACATCGCGGTCGCCGCATAGGCGATCCCCATCAGGCCAGCGAGGCCATAGGCGATGATGATGCCCGCCACGATCACCAGCGTCGGCAGCGCGGTCGCTTCAAGGCTGATCGCGAGGCCCTGGATCACGTTGGTGCCGTGGCCGGTTTCCGAGGCCTTGGCGATCGAGCGCACCGGGCGG
>JBJTTE010000012.1:0-26787 GCA_046080005.1 Erythrobacter sp. | reverse complement strand
CTTGAACGTTGCGTTACACCATCAATTGACGGGACGCACGGTATTTTCGCGATCATCGCGCACTGTGATCCGCACGGTCTCGCCTGAATTGCCCGGGAAGCCGGTGAACAGCGCATCGACCAGATTGGGCACGAGGTTGGGCAGGCGGTTCGAGCGCGAGACCGCTTCAGCCTTGCCTTCAAACAAACGCTGGCCATCGGCACGCCGGTCAATCTTGAGATCGATGCCGCTGGCGTAAACGGTGAAGCTGCGCACGTTGGGGCCGCCGAAGAACGGATCGTTGAAGCCAAAGCCCCAGCCGCCGAAGCCACCGCGCCAGCCGCCGAAGCCGCCCCACGGTCCCCACGGGCCGAAAGCACCGAACCCGCCCGCACCATTGAAATCGGTGCGGATGCGTTCACGTCCGCCATCAATCCGATAATCAAGCCGCACCAGCATGTCGGCACTCTCGGATGAGGCCGCGAGGGCGTAGCCAAGCTGCGACATTTCGGCGGCGACGAAGTTGGCGTAGGTCGCAAACTCAAGCCCGCCCGCCAGCTTAGGATCTTCGGGAACCACAGCGAAGGTCTGACCCTGCGGCGCCGGAAGCGGCACTGCAAAGCGCGAAACATCGGCCTTGAACGGGGTAGCGCAGGCCGACAGTCCGATCACCAGCGCGACAGGCAATGCAAGGCGGGTAAGGGACCGGAGCGGAGACGTCGTAAGTAACCTGACACAACCCTCGAAGCTTACCATCACCTTGATGGCATCAAACCCCCCAGCGGGTAAACTAGTAGTTGTGTCTGAACGACAATTGAACACTCGCCGCCCCCTGGCATCGGCTCGTCGCAAACCTTAGGCGCTCAGTGCCGGACCAGCCCGAGGGCGCGGTAGACAGCATCAAGGGTCGGGGTGCCGCGCTCGCGCGCCCGCGCCGCGCCGCGCGCCAGGATCGCGTCAAGCGCCTCGGCATCCTCTTTCAGCTCGACAAAGCGCTCGCGGATCGGGGCGAGCTTGGCGACCAGCAGATCGGCCAGCGCCGGCTTGAAGGCGCCAAAACCCTGCCCGCCGAATTGGCCTAGCACGGCTGCCACCGGCTCGCCCGACAGCGCCGCATAGATGCCGACGAGATTGCGCGCCTCGGGCCGTTCGGCAAGGCCGGCTTCCTCGGATGGCAGCGCCTCGGGATCGGTCTTCGCCTTCTTGATCTTCTGCGCCATGGTGTCGGCATCATCGGACAGGTTGATGCGGCTCATGTCGCTGGGATCGGACTTTGACATCTTGGCGTTGCCGTCGCGCAAGGACATGATCCGCGCGGCTTCAGCCGGGATGATCGGTTCGGGCAGGGTGAAGACGGGCGCGTCCTCCGGACAGAAATCATTGTTGAATTTCTGTGCGATGTCGCGGGCGAGCTCGAGATGCTGTTTCTGGTCCTCGCCCACAGGCACATGGGTTGCCTGATACAGCAACACATCGGCGGCCTGCAGCACGGGATAGGTAAACAGCGCCACCGACTGCCCTTCGCGGTTCTTGCCCGCCTTGTCCTTCCACTGGGTCATGCGATTGAGCCAGCCCATCCGGGCGGCGCCGTTGAGCAGCCACTGCAGTTCCGGGTGCTGCGGCACTTGCGCCTGATTGAACAGGATCGCCTTGTCGGGATCGAGCCCGCAGGCGACCAGCGTCGCTACCAGTTCGAGCGTCGAAGATCGCAGTTCCGCCGGATCATGCGGCATCGACAAGGCGTGAAGATCAGCGATGAAGATCAGGCACTCCCCGCCCGCCGCATGGGCATCATCCTGCAGCTTCACGTAGTTGCGGATCGCCCCGAGATAGTTGCCGAGATGGGGCTTGCCGGTGGGCTGAATGCCGGAAACGACGCGCACGCTATTTAACCTCCAGGATCTCATCATCCGCACTGCTGCGGGCCGGACGTCGCCGCCGTAGCTGGCCAAGGAGGTCCTTGTCGAGCGCGCCCGTCAGGAACGCTGCGGCAAAAAACACCGCCGCGCCTGCACCCACGAGTGCGCCAAGCGACCAGGCGCGTTCGAACAGATTCCCGCTGTAGCGCTCCGTCAGAAGCGGCATCAGCCACCACAGCACGCCCGCCATCGCCCCGGTTGCGAGGGCTTGCCGCGCGATCCGGCCGAGCAGCTTGGCGGTCAGGTGAAACCACCCGCGCTGGTGCAGGATCATGTAAAGCAGCACGCAGTTCAGGCTTGCCGATGCGGCGGTGGCACCCGCGAGGCCCACGATCCCGTATCGCTCGACCACGTAAATGTTCAGCGCGACGTTGAAGATGAGCGAGGCAAGCGCGGTCCAGACCGGCGTGCGCGTATCCTCGCGTGCGAAGAAGCCGGGGTTCAACACCTTGACGATGACGTAGGCGGGCAGGCCCGCGACCAGCGCGACAACGATATTGGCCATGGTAATGCCATCGGCCGGGGTAAATTTGCCGCCAACGAAGAACGCCGTGCAGAAGGCGGGGGCGCACACCGCAAGGGCAGCGGCGGCGGGGAGGGTCAGCAGGGTGGCGATCTCGAATGCGTTACCCTGCAAGCGCTGTGCTTCAGCGGCATCGCCGGTGTGTATATGGCGGCTAAGCATCGGCAGGATCGCCGTTCCCAGCGCGATCCCGACAATTCCGAGCGGCATTTGATTGAGCCGGTCGGCGAGCTTGAGCAGCGTGAGCGACCCTTGCGGTAGCGAGGTTGCGAAGAACGTATCGACCAGCTGGCTGATCTGGTAGATTCCCGCGCCGAACGTGGCTGGCAGGATCAGCATCGCCAGTCTCTTTACCTCGGGCGAAAAGCGCGGGACCTGAACCTTGAGACGGACCCCGGCTCGGCGGGTTTCCCAAGCCAGATAGACCAGCTGGGCCAGCCCTGACAGCGAAACAGCCGCAGCAAGCAGTTCGACCACAACCACGTCATCGCCGCTGTCCCCGCGCAGATGATTGCCCAGCAGGATGGCCGAAATAAGGAAGATATTGAGCAGCACCGGCGCCGCTGCGCCCGGCCCAAACCGCAACCTTGCGTTGAGCAGGCCGGATAGCATCGCCACCAGGCTGATGAAGAACAGGTAAGGGAAGGTCACCCGGCTGAGAAACAACGATAATTCGAACTTGCCCGGCACATCGGCATATTCGCTTGCCAGAAGCCAAACGATCCCCGGCATGACGATCATGCACACCCCGCTGAAGGCGAGCAGCACCCAGACGAACACGCTCAGCACATCATCAGCGAACCGGGTCGCGGCTTCCTCGCTGCCGGGCTCGCCGTCATGACCGTGCAGCGCACGGCTGTACAGCGGGACAAAGGCCACACTGAAGGCGCCTTCGGCAAACAGGCGGCGGAAGGTATTGGGTAGCGTGAAGGCGAGCTGGAACGCGTCCGCCGCGAGCCCCGCGCCGAGGGCCCGGGCGAGCAAGATATCGCGGGCAAAGCCGAAAATGCGGCTTACCAGCGTAAGCCCGCCGATCGTCCCGACGTTCTTGATCAGGCTCATCGCGAGCGGTGTCCCTCCACGCCAGACAGATCAGGCGTTGCCGGTCACCGGCGAAATCGGAGCGCCGCCCGCAGCTTCCTCGGCCCGGCGGGCGGCGAGTTGCTGGGCGTAAATCCCGTTGAAGTCGACCGGATCGACCATCAAGGGCGGGAACCCGGCATCGCGCACGGCATCCGCGACAATACGGCGAGCGAAGGGAAACAGCAGGCGCGGTGCTTCGGCATAGAGGAAGGCGTGCGCCTGTTCCTCGGGCACATTGCGCATCCCCACAAGGCCGCAATAGGCCAGATCAACGATGTAGGCCGTCCCGCGCTGCGTGGTTGCAGTCAGAGTCAACTTGAGTGTCACCTCGTGCACGTCAGCGCTCACGCCCTCTGCGCCGATGTTGAACTGCACGTCGATCTGCGGCGGCTCGGGCCATTGGAAGACGTCGGGAGCGCTCGGGTTCTCGACCGACAGGTCTTTCACATATTGGGTGATGATGCCCACGGCCGGGGCGGTGTCCGCGCCATTGAGTTGAGGGCCTTCGCCCGCAGTGCCATCAAGGTTGGTAAGGACGCCTTCTTCTTCGGCCATGATAATGCTGATCTTTCAAACTGGATATGGGTGCAAGGCGCGTCTGGCGTAGCCGGCCGGAGCACCCTCGCGGGACCTGCGCGCCTAGCAGGGGCAAGGCGCGGGGGCAACCGCAGCCGCGCCGCGCCACATGATTTGCATCGCGAAGCAACCTATCACATGTTGGCGAATTGTAATGGAACCCCATTTAGGGCAGGAAAGGCGTCTGTGGTTCAAGAAGCGCCGTATCTGGCACGATTTCCACTGTTCGAAGATCGGAATTCCTGCCGTGCTTGAAATCTTTCTCCTCGCCATGGTCGCCGCCTTTCTCGGCCTGCGCCTTTATTCGGTGCTAGGACGCCGTGCCGAGCAGGAAGAGGAGCCGGTGGTGCAGCGGTTCGAAGCGGACGAAAAGCCCGCTATCCGTCCCGCTGCGATTCCTGCTCCGGTGCAGCCGCCGCGTGTCGCCGAGCTGGACGCCGTGATGCCTGCGGTCGAGCGCGGCCTGCGTGATATCGGGTCTGCCGATAGCAGCTTCAACCTCGCGCAGTTCCTCGAAGGTGCACGCTCGGCCTACAAGCTTATTCTTGAAGCCTTCTGGGAGGGTGACCGCGAGACCCTTCGCGCGCTGTGCGATGATGACGTCCATGCCGGATTCATTGCCGCCATCGACGCACGCGAGGCAGCGGGTGAGACGATGGAGAACACCCTCATCCGGATCGAGGAAGTGCGCATCCATTCGGCTGCGCTCGATGGACGCATGGCGCGGATCGCACTCCTGTTTGTCGCAGATATCGCTGCGGTCACCCGCGACAAGGCAGGCGCAGTGATCGCCGGATCGCTCGATGATGCAATCGAAAGCCGCGATGTGTGGACTTTCTCGCGCAATGTTGGCGCGCGCGATCCTAACTGGCTGCTCGACGAGACCGACGAGGGGTAATTGCCAGGCGGCATCGCCGCCGCACGCTTAAGGAGCTGATCATGCGCGCGCTGCTTGCTCTGGCGATCCTGCTGGCGCTTGCGGCCTGCGGGCGTGTGATTCCCCCGCCTGCAACGCCGCCCCCTACGTCAGCGGCGGTTGCCGCCAATGCCTTGCTCGAAGGTGTCGCGCTCGGCCCAAGCTTTGCCGCTCTGTCAGTGAGTGAAGCTGATGCGCGCGGAAGCCTTGCGAGCTTCATCGAATCCTGCCCCAAGTTGCTCACGCGCAAGGATGCCAGCGGGCTCACTCAGGCTGGCGATTGGCAAGGGGCCTGCCAGGCGGCGCGGGGCTGGGCACAGGGCAGGGCTAGGGCCTTCTTCGCCGAACAGTTTACCCCGGTCCAGATTGGCGATGGCAAGGCTTTTGCCACCGGCTATTTCGAGCCCGAGATTGCTGGCAGTCGCAGCCGCCGCCCGGGCTTTGCGGTGCCGGTCTATGCCATGCCGAGCGATCTGGTGCGGGGCTGGCCGGATGATGTTCCACCCGCGCAGCGCACGGGCCGCCCGCCGCTTGGGCGCTACGACGACCGCGGCCGGTTTGGCCTCTATCCTGATCGCGCCGCGATCGAAGACGGAGCGCTGGATGGCAAGGTCCCGGTGATTGCGTGGGCAGCTGATCCGGTCGAGTTCTTCTTTCTCCAGGTGCAGGGCTCGGGGCGCCTGCGCACACCCGAAGGGCAAGTGATCCGGATCGGCTATGCCGGGCAGAACGGGCGCGAATATACCGGGATCGGCGGGGTGATGCGCGAGCGCGGTCTGCTCGGCAGTGGGCCCGGCAAATACTCGGGCTCGATGCAAGGGATCATGGCCTATATCCGCGACAACCCGGCAGAAGGGCGCGAGCTGATGCGCCTCAACAAAAGCTGGATCTTCTTTCAGGAGTTGACCGGGGACGGGCCACTTGGCGCTTTGGGTGTGCCGGTGCGGCGCGAAAGCTCGGTTGCGGCTGACCCCGCCTATGTGCCGCTCGGCGCACCGGTCTGGCTCGATCTTGACCGTGCCGAGGCGGATGGCCTGTGGATCGCGCAAGACACCGGCGGGGCGATCAAGGGCGCAAACCGCTTCGACACCTTCTGGGGCGCGGGCGAGGACGCTCGCCGTATCGCCGGAGGCATGAGCGGACGCGGGCAGGCCTTTGTGCTGCTGCCCCGCGCTGCCGCCGCACGGCTTGGCATGCGATGAGGACCCCGCGCGGGCTGTCGCTCGGCGAACAAGCGGCCTGAGCGCATCTGGCCGCAAGCGTCAAGCCATTGCCGGGCAAGCGCCGCCCCCCTCCTGCCGCGTCGGGGGAGAGGCACCAGACGCAGGCCGATGAAGGGGCAGGGGTGGCACCTCTCGCTGCGGCACCAAAGGCGGTGACATCGGCCAAGCCTCCCAACCCTGCAAGCAAGCGGCCCATCGCTTCGCGCCCGGTCGCTGTGACCAGCGGTAATGCTGCCCAAACCGGGGCGGATGCTGGGCTTGATTCCCATTGGGATCGGCGGGTCAAGGCAGGACGGTTGGAGCCGGACCTCACCCTCGATCTGCACGGCCATACGCTCGATGGGGCCTATGATCGGGTGATGAGCGCGCTCGATCAGGCGCGGGCGATGCAGGCGCGGGTGGTGCTGGTGGTGGCGGGGCGTGAGCGACCCGTCGATCCTGCCGACCGCATGGCCAAACGCGGGGCGATCCGCGCCAAGTTGCTCGACTGGCTGGCAGCGAGCCGCCACGCTGATGCGATCACTGCCGTGCGCCGCGCACATATCCGCCACGGCGGCGAGGGCGCACTCTATCTCATTCTCAAGCGGCGCTAGACCTTCCTCAGCCCGCCTTAGCATCACCCCTTTGGCGGGCCGCCAGACGACAATCGGACCCAAATCTGGCCATCTGAAAAGCCGGTGATTTGTCGCCACGCATGCTTGTGCGGTTCCTGCAACTGGCGATACGCACGAGCGCATGAAGCTGGCTTTCGCAGATTTTCGACTGCGGTCGATCTGTTCGCTTGTTTGCGTGGCGCTGTCCCTTGGGTTGCTTCCCTCAGCTGCCAGCGCCCAGCTGCTGGTCAACAAGTCCTTCACGCCTGCCAATATCCCGCCAGCGGGCACATCTACCCTGACAATCCGGATATTCAACAACACATCGACCATCGCCACCTCGGTCAACCTGACCGACAATCTGCCAACCACGCCCACGGGGTTGACCGTTGCCCCAGGCGGGGTGCTGTCCAACAGCTGCGGCGGCACGGTGAGCGCAATCCCCGGATCGACGACGGTCACCCTTACTGGCGGGACCGTTCCAGCCCAGTCCGGCGGCACTGCAGGCGAGTGCATGATAACCATTCAGGTCATCGCAACGCCCCCGCCCGGCGCAGCGAGCTACGTGAACATCATTCCAACCACCAATGTATCAAGCAGCATTGGTGCCCCAACCTCCAATGCGACGGCGACATTGTCGGTCAGCGGCGTCAATCCGATCACTGGCAGCAAAAGCTTTTCGCCGACCAATATCCACGGCAACGGCCCGCCATCGCGGATGCGGATACAGCTCAACAACAGCAACGGTTTCCCGCTGACCAATGTGGCGTTGACAGACCCGTTTCCGTCTCAATTGGAACTGGCGGGCGTGCCGAATGTCGCAAACGGGTGTGGCGGCACAATCACCGCTGTCGGCGGAGGAACGAGCCTGATTTTGAGCGGAGGGACGATCCCGGCCAACAGCAATTGCGTCATCATGGCCGATGTCGTCGCCCGCTTGCCCAACACATCCCCGTCAGACGGCAATGCGACCAATCGGCTCAACGCCAATACCGTCACCTCAGCACAAGGGGCGACCAACCCTGGCAGCATCTCTGCGGTCATCAGGGTGCAAAAAGGGGCGAGTGTCACCAAGGCCTTTGCGCCTTCCGGGATCATTGCCGGAGGCAACGCCACGCTGACGATTACTCTGAACAACTTCAATGCTACCGCCATCACGGGCATCAACTTTACGGATGTCATGCCGTCAGGCCTGACCGTGATCGGCCCCGCAAGCACAACCTGCGGCGGCACAGCCGGCTTTACGGCAACGTCACTGAGTGTGACCGGCGCTTCCCTCCCCGCAGCGCCACCTGGCATTGGATCATCCAGTTGCACCATCAGCGCCCCGGTCACTGCGGCTGCAAGCGGAAGCTACGTCAATTCGGTGCCCGCCGGCAATCTTGCGGGAATTAGCTACAACAGTGCATCGGCCACTTTGAACGTATCTTCGGTCGCGGTGACCAAGGCGTTCAGCGCGACTTCGGTTCCGCGCACGGCTGTGCCCACGCTGACCATCACATTGGTCAACCGCAACACCGCCAGCCCTGCGACGATTTCCAGCTTTACGGACAATCTGAGCACGATGGGGGCCAATATCGCGATTGCCGCCAGCCCTGCCGCCAGCACCACATGCGGCGGGAGCGGGACTCTGACAGCCACGCCGGGGACAACGCTGATCGCCATGACGGGATATACGATCCCCCAAGCGAGTGGCCCCGCAAATCCGGGGACATGCACGATCACTGTCCCTGTCCAAGTGGACAACGTCGCTGCGACCGTCACGCGCACCAACACCATTGCCGCGACAACCGGTCTTCAGACAAGCCTGGGCAATAATCCGGTCGCTGCCACACGGACCCTTGGCATTGCGGCGCCGCTTACCGTTTCGACGGGCTTTTCACCCTCATCGGCGGTTCGCAACACCGTAACCCGGATCACGGTTACCATCTCGCGGACGGCCAATGCCGCCTTGTTGACCAACGTAGCGATGACTGATCCGCTGCCACCGGGCTTTGTGGTTGCGCCAAGCCCCAATCCGGCGACAACCTGCTCCGGCGGAACAGTCGCCGCCACGCCGGGGGCAACCAGTTTCAGCCTGTCCGGCGCCTCGCTGGGTAGCGTGATCGGATCATCGGCATCCTGCACGGTTCAAGTCAATGTGACCACGAGTTCAGCGCCGGGGACCTATACCAATTCCATTCCGGTCAGCAATGTGACCGCCAATACTGCTGTCGGCAGTGTCAGCAATATCTCGGCCGCTAACGCCAACATTAATGTGGTGGATGGCGTATCGATCAACAAAGTCTTTGACCCGACTTTCGTGGTCCCCGGCAGTGCCTCACGCATCACCATATTCATCAACAATCCCTCGTCGATTGGCTTGTCCCTGACGGGGGTGTCGCTCACCGATAATCTTCCCGCCGGGCTGGTGGTTCAAAACCCCGCCAATGCCACCTTTACGGCGACGAGCGGGACTTGCGCGGCAACGATTACCGCTGTCCCAGGCGCAAGCAGCTTTGGCATCGCGGGCGGCTCGATCAGCTCGGGCGCAAGCTGCGAGCTGTCAGTCGACGTGACGACCAATGTGGTCGGAACATTGAATAATGCCATCCCGGCAAACAGCCTCAGCTCCACGCAGGGGGCGAGCAATATCGCCGGCACGTCTGCCTCGGTCACCAGCTCGGGCAATGCTGATGTCGCTGTGACAAAGACCGATCCCCTGTCGACGATGGTGGCGGGTACCAACACAAGCTATACCATCACGATCACCAACGGGAGCGGCGTATTGTCGGTCGCAGGCTTGCCAGTGGTTGATGATCAGACGGCTGACCTGACCTTTCCCGCCTGAACGTGCACCGCAACCAGTGCATCAAGCTGCGCGGAACCCTCGGGCGCAGGCTCGATCAATACCACCGTGACGCTGGCGCCTTTGGGCGTGGCAACCTTTGTCGTCACAGCGACCGCCAACCCCAGCGCCACGGCAGCGAATGTCGTCAATCAAGTGAGCGTGGACCCGGCAGCAGTCGGCGTCATCGACCCCGACCCGGCCAATAATCAGGCGAGCGATACCAACGCGTTGACGCGCAGCGCTGATATCCGCGTGACCAAGGCTATCTCCAATCAAAGCCCGCCCGTTGGCGGGCCTGTTACCTTTACGATCACGGCTAGCAATGATGGACCTACCACCGCCCGCAACGTGGAAGTCACCGATGCCCTGCCAACCGGTTACAGCTTCGGCACCGCCGCCACCGCAAGCGGAAACTACGTCGCGCCGATCTGGTCGATTGGCGATCTCTTGCCGGGCGGGATTGCAACGCTGACGATCAATGCCACGGTCAATGCGAGCGGCGAATACCGGAATGTGGCCACCATTTCGGCCACAACGCCTGATCCCCTGGGCAGCAACAACAGCGCGAGTGTCACCCCCAATACGGTCGGCCTGCGGGTCGAAAAGAGCTC
Organism: Erythrobacter sp.; assembly: GCA_046080005.1. Taxonomy (GTDB): domain Bacteria; phylum Pseudomonadota; class Alphaproteobacteria; order Sphingomonadales; family Sphingomonadaceae; genus Erythrobacter. The sequence continues at coordinate 16,534 of JBJTTE010000012.1, read as the reverse complement.
TCGGGTCATTTCTGACGGTGTCAACGGCGTCAATCCCAAGGCCATCCCCGGTGCGATTGTCGAGTATACCCTGCGGATCTTTAACGAGGGCACGGCCCCGATTGATCCGGACAGCATCGTGATTGTGGATGTCTTGCCAACCTCTGTCGCCAGCCTGGTTGCGACTGGTGCCGGGTCGCCTGTGGCCTTTGTCGACGGCCCGATCGCGAGCGGGCTGGCCTTCACCTATGCAACTGATGTGAGCTGGACCAACCAGACTGGTGGCGGCACGCCCTACACCTATGTCCCCTCGCTCGATGCCTCAGGTTTCGATGCGAGTGTCACCGGAATTCGTATCAATCCAAAGGGGACCATGGCTGGAGGCACTCTGGCCAATCCCAGCAGCTTTACGATTGTCATTCGCGCGCGGATCAAATGATCAGGCAGCGATCAGTGATGTTCTGGCCTCAGCCCGCCGGCGTTACCGCTTGGCTCGCAACCTTGCGCAGCAGATAGGTGTCCATGATCCAGCCATGCTGTGCCCTGGCAGCCGCGCGGGTGGCGATGATCCGCGGCCCGGCCTCTGCCAGCGGCCCAGAATCGAGCACCTGCTCGGCCATGCCGAGATAGGCACCCCACCAGATCTGGACATCCCCCGGCGGCAACCCCTGAAAGCTGCACTCGCCATCGAGCATGACAGCGACCGTCTCGACGCCGAGCGGCCAGCCTTCCTCGCGCAGCCGCCGCCCGGTGGTGACCATGACAGCCCCGTTGATCGTGTTGAATGGGATGGCGTGGGCGGCCGTCAGCGCCTGGAGCGCGGTGATCCCCGGCACCACCCGCAGACGCGGCGGGGGCGCGAGGCGCGCGGCGATCCGCAAGGTCGAATCGTAAAGCCCCGGATCGCCCCAGACCAGAAGGGCAACGGGGCCACTAGGCTGCGCTTGCGCGAGCGCCTCAGCCCAAACGCGCGCAATGTGGTCGTGCCACGCCTCTACCCGTTCGGCATAGGGCAGCCGCTCGTCGCGGACGGGCATGTCGAATTCGCACACCCGGGCGGTCGCCCCGCAATCGCGCAGGATCGCGTGGCGCAAATCCGCCAGATCGGCCTTGTCAGCCCCTTTGCGCGGGACCAGCACCACGTCAGCCGCTTGCAGCGCGCGGCGACCCTCTGCGGTAACGTGGTCCGGATTACCGGTGCCGATACCGATCAGCCAGAGATCCAACGGACCTTGCTCAGGTGTAGTGGAGCCGGCGGGTCACGAAGGGGGATGGCGCGCCGCGATGGAGGGTCTTGGCCAGCCACAGGGCCGCCAGATCTGCGACGGGCTCGACGATAATCACCAGCATGTAAGCCCCGCCAAAGCTAGCAACTTGGCCCAGGTTATCGGCCCCAAAACCTTGGCCGTAGATCGCCCAGAACGCGACCCAGCTGACGATCCCGCCCTGAAACGCGATCGAGAGTTTGAGCACGTCGCCATAGCTGCAATCCACATAGGGCCGATCCGCCGGGATCAGCCGCCGTGCCATCGAGTCGACCACAAACAGCGGCATCAACAAGGTGGTTGTGTTCACGAAATACATCGGCAGGTCGGTCGGCGCGAAAAAGACGCTCTGGATCAGCAACCCGGCAGCAAGACCAATCGCTGTTGGTGCTGCACCCAAAATCAAGAATAGCGTCGTCCCCAGGATCAGATGGACCTCGGACACGCCAACCGGGAAATGCGGCAGAACCTCAAAGCAGATGAAAGTCCCGATCATCGCCAGCACCGTGCGCAGTGCGAAGGAAGCCGAGGCATGGCTCTTGAAGTCGGCCACTGCCAGCTTCAGCGTGTATCCTGCGGCGGCGGTAGCGGTCGCAAAAGCGAAGACCATCTTCGCTGCGCTGACCATGCCGGGTTCCATATGCATTCTACATGTCCTTCAGGGCTGTGATGTCGAGTCGACGCGGTGTGCGAGACGGATTGCAGATGCCGGTGCTGCTCGCAAGGATAAGGATAGATCAGTGTTCAGCCAGAGAGCCATAGAAGATCAACGCAGGTCTGTCGCTAACACCTGAAGCCAGATGCGCTGCCAGTTCCGCCATCGACATTCGGAGCAGGCAAGCCTCGGGCGTGCCGACTGCCTCCGCCAGCATGGCCGGGGTTTCGGGCGACAAGCCGCGGGCGAATAGCGCGGCGGCGAGAGCAGGAAAGGTCCGCTTGCCCATGAATACGACCGTGCACGCACTCGGATCGGCAAGCGCATCGAGGTCGAGGTCTGTTGGCAGTTGGCCTTGCGTGTCATGGCCGATGATGAATTGCACCCGGCGCGCGGTCAGCCGCCGGGTGAGCGGGATGCCCGCCGCCGCCGCTGCCGCCAGCGGCGTGGTGACGCCCGGCACAATCTCGAAGGCGATTCCGGCCTCGTTCAGTGCCTATATCTCTTCTTCCAACCGGCCAAACAGCCCGGCATCGCCAGACTTGAGCCGCACGATCCGCCCCCCGGCTTGTGCGTATTCGACTAGCAGGCGGCTGACATGCTGCTGGCGCGGCGAGGGTCGACCGGCGCGCTTGCCCACCCCAACCAGATCAGCGCCGGGTCGGGCATGGGCGAGGATCGGCCCGGCTGATAGGTCGTCGTAGAGGATTGCATCGGCCCGCTTGAGCCGGTCCAGCGCTTTCAGCGTCAGTAGCTCCGGGTCGCCCGGGCCGGCGCTGACGAAGCTCACGAACCGGCTCATACGGCTTCTGCAGCAATGAGGTGGAAGAACGTGCCGGTGACCGGTCCGCGCCGCGATCCGGTTTCGGCTACGGCTGCCCCATCGGCGTCGGTGACGGCTGCCAGCGGCGCATCGGGTTGCTCAATGATCGTTGAGTAATGGAACTCGTGGCCGCGCAACGCCGCTCCCGCGCCACGCCCTGGCATTGGCGCGGTCAACACTGCACGCCGGTAGCCCAGATGGAGGCGGCGCGTCTGGTAGGACGTGACGAGGCCCAGGAGCCCCGCCATTTCATGGCGCGCGCCGTCTTTGTCGATCAGCGCCGCACCCAGCGCCATGTAGCCGCCGCACTCGCCATGCACGGGCCGCGTGGCGGCATGGGCGCGCAAGCCCGCCTTGAACCGGCTCGCCGCAGCGAGCTGTCCTGCGTGCAGTTCGGGGTAGCCGCCCGGCAGCCAGACCAGATCCGCGTCGGGGGCGGGCGGCTGATCGGCCAGCGGCGAAAAGGGCAGGATTTCAGCCCCGGCCGCGCGCCAACCTTCCAGCAGATGCGGGTAGGTGAACGAAAACGCTGGGTCCTGCGCCAGCGCGATCCGCTGGGCTGGTGGCTTCGGACGCAAATGCGGCCCAGCTGCCATCGCGCCGCTCCGTGCCGCAGCACGCAGCGCTGGCAGATCAACATGCGCGCGCAGGAAGGCGGCATAGCTGGCGATCGCAGCTGCAAGCTCGGGGTGCTCGACGGCCTGCACTAAGCCCAAATGGCGCTCAGGCAACGTGAGATCGCCGCGCCGGGGCAGCGCACCTAGCACGGTGATCCCGGCCCGCTCCATCCCCAGCCGGGTCAAGCGCTCGTGCCGGGGCGAGGCGACGCGGTTGAGGATCACACCGGCAAACGGCAAGTCGGGGTCGTAGCGGGCAAACCCCAAGGCGGTCGCGGCCGCCGACTGCGCCTGTCCGCCGACATCGAGCACCAGCACCACGGGCCAACCCATGGCGCGGGCGGTTTCAGCGCTGGAGCCAAAGCCGGACTGTCCCTGTGTGGCGACCCCGTCGAACAGGCCCATGGAGCCCTCGGCGATGCAAATCTCTGCGCCATGCGTCTGCCCGGCGATGCTCGCGAGCAGGCCCAAGTCCATCGCCCAACTGTCCAGGTTGAACGAAGCGCGCCCCGCTGCCGCGCGGTGAAACGCCGGGTCGATATAGTCTGGTCCGGACTTGAACGGCTGCACGTTCAGCCCATCCTCGGCCAGCGCACGCAACAGCCCCAGCATGACGGTGGTCTTGCCGGTCCCCGAGGCGGGCGCAGAGATCATCAGGCCGGGGGGCAAATGCTCAGTCATCGCCGTCGCTCCACCCGGCCCACGGGCTGTCGGCTGATTGCGGGCGATAGCGGCGGTCATAATCGGGCGCGTAGAGTCGGCTTTCTGCAAAGCCCGACGCGGCTAGCGCGCGACCCACGAGTATCAGTGCGGTGCGCTCAACCCCGTCGGGCAGTGCTGCCACGATGGTCGCCAGCGTCGCCCGAATGATCCGTTCATCCGGCCAGCTCGCGCGCCAGACCACCGCCACCGGGCAGTCCGCGCCGTAATGGGGAATGAGATCGGCCACAGCGCTCGCGAGGTTCTGGATCGAAAGGTGAAGCGCCAGTGTCGCGCCGGTTGCGCCAAAGGCGGCCAGCGTCTCGCCCGCTGGCATGGTGCTAGCGCGGCCCGGGGTGCGCGTGAGTACCACCGATTGCGCCACGCCCGGCAGGGTCAGCTCCGCGCCCAAGGCAGCGGCGGCGGCGGCGAAGGACGGAACGCCCGGCGTGACGGAGTAAGGGATGCCGAGCGCATCGAGCCGCCTCAGCTGCTCACCCATCGCCGACCAGACCGATAAGTCACCGGAATGGAGCCGCGCGACGTCCTGCCCGGCCTGATGCGCTGCGCTGATCTCGGCGATTATCGCGTCGAGGTCCAGCGGCGCGGTGTTGATGATCCGTGCATCCGGCGGACAATGGGCGAGCACTGCCTGCGGCACCAGCGAGCCAGCATAAAGGCACACCGGACAGGCCGCGATCAGGTCGCGTCCGCGCAGGGTCAGAAGATCGGGCGCGCCGGGGCCTGCGCCAATGAAATGGACGGTCAATGAGGGCCTCCGGTCGCCAACGCGCAGGTCGCCAACGCGCAGGTCGCCGTGCCATCGCCCGAGATCGCGCGCAAGCCGATCAGCCGCGCGCCCGGCCCGGCGGCAGCCAGCGCTGCGGCTTCCGCCATGCTTCCGGCGCCGCGCGCGGCCAAGGATGCGGCGGATTGGGTTGGGGTGGTTTGGGCTTGCAGCACATCGGGCGGCAGCGCCACGACCGGCAGGCCCAGCCTTGCCGCGAGCGCCTGGAACGGGGCTGTTGCGGCCTTGTCAGCTGCTGTGGCGAGCGCATCGATCCCATCAGAACCGCCTGCGCGCACCAGCGCGTCGATCAGGCTCTCGACTGTTGCTCTGCTCCTAAAGCCAAAGCCCGCCACGATCACAGCACCACCCGCCATTGCACCACCGGAAAGGCCGCCTTCCAGCCGCGCCGTCCGCCGAGCGGCGCGTCCTCGGCCAATTCGATGCGCAGCAGATCGCCGCCCCATCGCACGGCGGCCTGCGCCAGCAGCGCCTCGCTCTCCAGCGTGACCGCATGGGCGACCATTCGCACGCCGGGGGCCAGCCGCGCGATCAGGCTGTCGAGCAAATCGGCTGACAGACCACCGCCGATGAACACCGCCGCCGGGGCGGGCAGTCCTTCGAGCGCGGCGGGGGCGAGCCCTTCGATCACCTGCAACCGCTCGACCCCCAGCCGGTCGGCATTGGCGCGGATGCTCTGGGCGCGGTCGGCGCGGACCTCGATGCTGATCGCCTGGGTCGAGGGGTCGGACAGCAGCCATTCGATCGCGATCGAGCCTGACCCACCGCCGATATCCCACAGCATCTCGCCGTAGCGAGGGGCGAGCGCAGACAGAGCCAGCGCACGAACCGGGCGCTTGGTGATCTGGCCATCGGTTTCGAAAAAGCTATCGGCGATCCCGCTTGCCCGAGGGATCACCGCGCCATCGCCCGCGACCACGATCGCAACCGCGACCGGATGAGCAAAGGCGATCGCCGGCAGCGCATCCGCGCGCGCCTGGGTGATTCGTTCGCGCGGCCCTCCCAATGCTTCGAGCACCGTCAACCCGCTGGCGCCAAACCCTTCGGCCACGAGATAGGCCGCAAGGTCTGTGACTGCCGCCCCATCGCGTAGCAGCACAATGGCTTGGCGGCCCGGCGCCAGATGGGGCCTCAGCCGGGTCAGCGGCGCGGCGTGCAGACCAAGACAGAGCGTGTGCTCCAACGCCCAGCCCTGCCGGGCAGCCACTTGGGCAAAGGTCGAGGGCGCCGGCAACGCTCGCCATTCGTCTGGCGCCAATGCGGCAGCGAACACTGCGCCCGCGCCAAACCAGAACGGGTCGCCCGAGGCCAGCACCACCACCCGTCGCCCGCGCAAGCTGAGCAAGATCGGCAAACCGTCGGCAAAGGGCACGGGCCAGGCGATGCGCTCTGCACCCGCGTCAGGCACAAGCGCCAAGTGCCGGGGCGAGGCCATCACCACCTCGGCGGCCTCCAATGCTTGGCGGCTTGCAAGCGATAGGCCATCCGGTCCATCCTCGCCCATGCCGATGATCGTGAGCCAAGCTTCGCCTGTGACCAAACCTTCAGACATGCGCCCCAACCTGCTGGTCCTGGGCGGCACTATGGAAGCCACGGCGCTGGCCCAAGCGCTGGCCGAGCGCGGCGTGCGCGGCACGGTATCCTTCGCGGGTCGGGTCGAACGCCCGCAGCGCCAGTCGCTGCCGCAGCGCGTGGGCGGGTTCGGCGGTCCGGATGGGCTGGCGGCATGGCTGCGCGCGGAAGGCATCTCCCATGTGGTGGACGCGACGCACCCATTCGCCGCCCAGATGTGCCGCAACGCGGTGGCGGCTTGCGCGGCTGCCGGCGTCCCCCTGATCGCGCTGACCCGCCCGGCCTGGCAGCCGATTGCTGGCGACCACTGGGCGCATGTACCCGATATCGCTGGTGCGGTGCGGGCGCTGGACCGGCCACGCCTGCGGGTCATGCTGGCCGTGGGGCGGGTGCATTTGCCCGAGTTCGCCGCCAATCCCCAGCATCATTACCTGTTGCGCCTGATCGATCCGCCGACCGAAGCCCTGCCCTTCCCCGACGCGAGTGCAATCATCGATCGCGGCCCGTTCGGCGAAGCGGACGATAAGGCGCTGATGGAGCAGCACGGCATCGAACTTGTGGTCTCCAAGAATTCGGGCGGCGCTGGCGCTTACGCCAAGATCGCCGCCGCGCGGGCTTTGGGCCTGCCGGTGGTGATGATGGACCGCCCGCCGCTGCCCGCGAGGCAGGAAGCCCACGAGGTCGCCGAGGTGCTGGACTGGATCGGTCACGCGGGCACCGCCCTCGGCGTGTAGACCAAAGGCCGCCCAGGGCGCGGGATGATCCGCGTGGCGCTCGAGCCGATCAGCACCACGGTGCGCATGTCGGCCATCTCAGGCTCGGCGTCAGCGAGACGGACAACCGTCACCGCTTCATCGGGCGTCGAGACCGCGCGGGCAAAGATCAGCACCCGCTCGGGCGCGCAGCAGCTGCGCAGGAGCGTCAGCGCTTGGCCCATCCCGTCCGGGCGGGCCTGCGAGCGGGGGTTGTAGAGCGCGATGGCGAAATCCGCCTCGAGCGCCAGCTGCAAGCGGCGTTCGATCACGTCCCAAGGCTTCAGATTGTCGGACAGATTGATCGCGCAGAAATCATGCCCGAGCGGCGCGCCGGCCCGCGCGGCGGCTGCCAGCATCGCGGTCAACCCAGGGAGCACGCGGATATCGAGCGCGCGCCAGTCGGGCGGGCCAGCCTCCAGCGCCTCGAACACCGCCGACGCCATCGCGAAAACGCCCGGGTCGCCCGAACTCACGACTACAACTCGCCGCCCCGCTTGCGCGAGCTCCAGCGCATGGCGCGCGCGGCTCAGCTCTTCGCGGTTGTCGGTCTCGTGGCGCGTCAGGCCGGGGCGGTCGGTGACTCGGCGGACATAAGGGATATAGCCGACCACGTCGGTTGCTTCGGCCAGCGCCTGGGTCACCTCAGGCGTGATCAGCGCATCGCTGCCCGGCCCCAGCCCGGCAATCGCCAACCAGCCACTCACGGCCGCCGCCCTTGGCCATGGACAAGAACGATGGAGAAATAGGGCGCTCGGCTGGTCTCGTCTTCAATGAGGCGAACGACCCGCTGCTCAGCCATGCTGGCGTATTCAACCAGCCAGCCGCGTTCGAGCTTGCCAGCTTCCGCGAGCGCCTTGCGAACCTTGGGCAGGTTGCGGCCGACCTTCATCACCACCAGCGCATCGGCCCCGGCCATAGCCTGTGCGAGCGCTGCCTCGGGCATGGTGCCGGTCAACACGGTCAGCACATCCTCGCCCCAGGTGATCGGCACGTCAGTTGCGGTCCAAGCGGCCGACATGCCGGTGATCGCCGGCACAGTCACAACCGGGACGTGATCCTTCAGCCGCGCGTGCAGGTGCATGAACGAGCCGTAGAAAAAGGGATCGCCTTCGCACAGCACCACAATATCCGCGCCCGTGCGCGCAAGGTCCGCGAGCTGCGCTGACACAGCCGCGTAAAAGCCGGAAAGCGCATCGGCATATTCCGGGTCGTCCACCGGGATTTCGATGGTGACCGGATAGTCCATCGGGATTTCGTTTACATCTGGGTGCAGCAACCCCTCAACGATTGTGCGTGCGCGCCCTAGTTGGCCCCTTTTGCGGAAATAGGCCACATGGCGCGCGGACCGGATCAGCCGATCGGCGCGCAGGCTCATGAGGTCCGGGTCGCCGGGCCCGACGCCAACGCCATAAATGGTGCCGGTGGTTACAGTCGTCATTCAGCAGGGCTCGCGATGGCGTTGACGGCGGCGACAGTGATCGCACTGCCGCCGAGCCGCCCCTCGACGATCAGGCAGGGCGCGGGCGCCGCCTCCCACAGCGCTGCCTTGGACTCTGCAGCACCAACGAAGCCGACCGGGCAGCCGATGATCGCCGCAGGCCGAGGGCACGAGGGGTCTTCGAGCATTTCAAGCAGGTGGAACAGTGCTGTCGGCGCGTTGCCGATGGCGACGAGCGAACCCGCCAGGTGCGGGCGCCAAAGTTCTAGTGCTGCGGCCGACCGGGTGGTCCCCAAGCGTTGGGCAAGGTCCGGCACGGCCGGGTCGTGCAGGGTGCAGATCACCGGGTTGTCAGCGGGCAGGCGCGGCCGGGTGATCCCTTCGCTGACCATCCGCGCGTCGCACAGGATCGGCGCGCCGGACAGGAGCGCTGCGCGCGCCGCGCTGACCATGCCGGTTGCGATGCGGACATGGGCTTCCAACCCCACCAGTCCCGCCGCATGGATCATGCGGACAACAACGCGCTCTTCGTCCGCCGCAAAACCGCCCAGCGCGGCCTCGGCGCGGATGGTGCGAAAACTCTCGGCATAGATGGCCTGACCATCAGTCTCGTAGTGGTAAGGCATGGGTCACGCGATCAATCAGGGGTGCAAGATCTGCGGGGACTATCCCGCGATTTGTCGGCTCATCCCATGGCGCGCCGTTCAGAACAAGATCGAAGCGCCCCTCGCGGCCCACGAGGGTGAGGGCGGCAGGCTCCGGCAGGGCGCAACCCTTGGCGCAGCCCGATACATGCAGGTGCACGCCAGCGGGCAGCTGGGGGGCCAACGCCCAAGCAAGCGCGCGGGTCTCGACGCTGGCCTGCGAGCAGCCCGGGGCGCCCGTGCAGGCGACGACCGACAGCAGCGGGTCGCCCGGGGTGCTGATGAGCGCATCCGAGGCGGGCAGGGCGCTCACGTCAAACAGCTCTGGCAGCAGAACCATCCGCCAGGGCGTGATCCGAAGCATGGGCGCGTCGCTGGCGGCGAGTGCGTGCAGGTCTGCAGCGGCCAGTTGGCCAAAGGCAGGCGCTACGAGAGCCCCGATAGCGCAAACGCCCGGCTCGGGCGGCGGCAGCGCTGGGTTGGGCGGCCGATCACCCGAAAGCGTTTCGGGCAAAGTAGCCCCGGCGGCCAAATGCCGCGCCATCCGCCCACGCCCATCCGCCCCGACCGCGCCGGACGCGCAGAACCAGCGCGCCAGCTCAAGCGCCAGCTCGACCGCCTGCGCGGGCTCTGCAACTGCACGCCCGGTTGGATACCCATCCGCGCGCACGATCAGGGCATCGCCCGATGCTTCGATACGGATGTCGCCGCTGGTCCTGGCGAGATTGCGATGCGGCCCGGCATCGATGACGAAGCCGAACTTGGAGGGCAGCGCGGCCAGATCAGCGGCGGCAAGTTCAGAGGCAAGCTGGGCGGCGATGTCCGCTTGGGGGTCGTCATCTGCAACAGGACGGAGCGGATCGAGCACGATGTTGAGCCGCCCTTCGACGTCCGGATCAGCGTCGAGCAGGCCGAGCGCGGCCAACCCTTCCAGCAGCGGGGCGTGGGAAGCGTCGGACACCCCGCGCACTTGGAGATTGGCGCGGTTGGTCAGCGCGATGAACCCATTGCCAAAGCGTTCGGCGAGATCGGCCAGCCCTAAAGCCTGCGCCGGAGTCAGTTGCCCCAGCGGCGGGCGCACCCGCACCACCAGCCCATCGCCTGCCGCCATCGGCCGATGCGCGCCGGGGCACCAGCCGCGGATGTCTGGCCCGGTCATTCGGCGGCCCCCAACTGGGCCAGCACCGAATTGCGCCGCGATTGCCACAGCCCGGCCTCATGCAGCCCAGCAAAGCGCGCCTGCATCGCCGCCAGCGCCTGCGGGTTGGCCTGATGGAGAAAGTCGGTCACAGCCTCGTCGCCTAGCGTCGCCTGCCAGAAGGCATCGAACAGATGCGGGCCAACCACGCCTGCCAGATGGGCGAAGGCCGCCATGTTTTCGAGCGTCGATGCGATTTCAGCCGCACCACGAAAGCCGTGGCGGCGCATGCCGGCAATCCAGGCGGGGTTCGCCGCGCGGGCCTGCACGACGCGGGCGATCTCTTCGGGCAAAGCCCGGGCGCGCGGGCGCGCGGGATCGGTGTTGTCGAGGTGGCAAAGCCGCGCCTGCCCACCGGTGAGGGCCTGGGCGGCGGCGAAACCCGCCTCGTGGCTGGCGTAATCCTCGGCCAGCAGAAGGTCGGTCTCGGGCAGATCCTGAGCGTGGACAAAGGCCTGAGCCTCAGCAACCCGCTCCCTGATCCCTTGCGAGTCTGCGCGCTGGCGCTCGCCGTCGAGCGCCCAGGCTGATGCCGCAAGCCAAGCTTCGCCAGCCGCGCGGCGCGCGTCCTCGCTATAGGTCGTGAGCAAGCCGCCCATGCCGAGCCCGAAGCTGCCCGGTGCCGGGCCATAAACCCGCGCGCCCTCGCGGCCCACAAAGGGGTTCCAGTCCGCTGTCTCGTCGCGCGCTGCGAGCACGCGCACAGCCTGCTGAAACAAGGCCGACAGCGTGGGGAACACATCGCGGAACAGGCCAGACACCCGCAGGGTGACGTCGATGCGCGGGCGGTCGAGTTCAGCGGTCGGCACCACCTCGATGCCCGACACGCGCTCGGTTCCAGCGTCCCAGATCGGCCGCACGCCCAGCAGCGCCAGCGCCATGGCGAAATCCTCGCCCGCCGTGCGCATGGTGGCCGAACCCCACAGGTCGACGATCAGCCCGCGCGGCCAGTCACCTTCGTCTTGCAGGTGGCGGCGGATCAGCTCGTCCGCGAGCGCAGCGCCTTGACGAAAAGCGGCGCGGGTGGGCACGGCGCGAGGGTCGGTGGTGAACAGGTTGCGCCCGGTGGGGAGCACATCGCTGCGGCCCCGGAAGGGCGAGCCGGAGGGGCCGGGATCGATGCGTTTGCCCGCTATCGCGTCGAGAAGCGCTTGGCGTTCGGCGACAGCTGAAGGGGCCACATCCAAAGCGCCGGGCGTGGCGGGCGCGCGACCCCAGACATGCAGCCCTTCGCCGAATTGGCTTTCCTTGACGTCGCATACGAAGCGGTCGATCCGGGCGATGGCCTCGGCCGGGCTTGCGCCGGGGGGGATCGCCAGATCATCCTCGACCCCGAGCGCGCGGGCTTCATCGCGGATGTCGCCGATCAGCCGGTCGCGGCGGCGCGGGTCAAGCCCGTCTGCGTTGGAAAACTCATCGAGCAGCGCCTCCAGCCGGGTCAGCCGTTCGGGCGTGCCCGAAGCACGCAACGGCGGCGGGACATGGCCGAGCGTGACCGCGCCGATCCGGCGCTTGGCTTGCGCTGCCTCGCCAGGGTCATTCACAATGAAGGGGTAGACCACCGGCATGGGGCCGGTCAGCGCCTCGGGCCAGCAGGCATCAGACAGCGCAACCGCCTTGCCGGGCAGCCATTCGAGCGTGCCGTGCGCGCCGATGTGCACCAAAGCGTCGGCCTGCCCGCGCAACCACAGGTAGAAGGCGACATAGGCATGGCGCGGCGTGCGGCTCAGGTCGTGGTAGTCGGCGTCGCGCGATGCTGGCCGGCCGCGTTCGGGCTGTAGCGCGATCAGCGCGTTGCCGCGACGCAGGGCGCGGAAGCGAAAGGCGCCAGCGTGAGCGTCGGGGTCAGCCTCGGGCGCGCCCCATGCGGTCTGCAGCGCGTCCTGCAAGGCTTGGGGCAGACACAACTGGGCGTCGCGATAGGCTGCAATTGGCCAGTCGATCCAGACCTCGGACAGGGCTTCCGCCATTAGCGAACCGGGAGGCACTGCATAGCCTTCCGTCGCCAAGTCTTCCAGGATCGCATCGCCTGAGGCCAGCGCATCAAGCCCGACCGCATGGGCCAAGTTCCAATCGCGGCCCGGATAGGTGGAAAGCACCAGCGCCACGCGCTTCTGTGCAGCAGGCGTTGCGGCAAGCCGATGCCAGCCCGCGACGCGCGCAGCGATGGCCGCGATCCGCTCGGGTTCGGGCGCGTGGGCGGTTCGGGCGAACTGCAAATGCCGGTCGCGCGCGCTGGGTTCCTTGAACGAAGCGACGCCCGCCAGAATCCGCCCATCGACCTCGGGCAGCACCACATGCATGGCCTGGTCTGCCGGCGAGAGGCCCCGGTCCGATGCCGCCCAGGCCGCGCGCGAGGCGGTGGCAAAAGCGGCCTGAAACACCGGCACCCCGGCTGCATCCAGCGGCGAGCCGCCAGCGTCGCCGCGGCCGGAAAAGGCGGTGGCGTTGACGATGCCAGCGGGCGCTAGCTGGCGGACTTGCCTCGCCAACCATTCGCGCGCGCCGGGCGCTTTGAGCGATGGGACAGACAGGCCGAGCGTCCGAAGACCCTCCGCACGCAGCGCTTCGCAAAGTGCGGTCACAGGGGCGAGGTCGGCTGCCACCAGATAGGCGCGATAGAAGACCACCAAGACCAGCGGCTGGCTGGTCACAAGAGCCGCCACTGCGGGACAGGCCATGCCATCTTCAGGTGTCCAGCCGCCCACCTCCGGCAAGGTCTTGGCCCCGACGACCGGCCCGGCATAGAGGCCTGCCGCCAACGCCATTTGCGCCAGCGCCGCCTGTGCTGCGACCGCGCCCCCAGCATCGCACAGCTGCGCCAACCGCTGCAGGGTCGAGGCTGGCACGGTTGAGGCCGCATCGAGCTGCGCGTCCGGTCGCCCGTCGCCGGGCAAAACCGCCAGCGCAATGGCGCGCTCATGCGCCAGAGCCTGCACTTGCTGCAGCCCATAGGTCCAATAAGGCACGCCGCCAATCAGGCGGATCAGGATGCCCTTGGCCCCGCGCAGGGTCTGCTCGATGTAGGTATCGACTGAAAGGGGGTGCTTGAGCGCCGCCAGATTGGCGAGCCGCAGTGTGGGCATCTGCCCGTCTGCCCCGCCCCCGCGCCGCCAGCCTTCCGCAAAGGCACCCAGATCACTGTCGGAGAAAGACAGCACGACCAGATCAGCGGGGGTTTGCCCCAGATCGATCGGCGTCTCGCCGTCCTCCAGCCCGTGCCGTTCGCGGAAGATAACGTGCATGGGCGCCTTATAGACCTATGCGACGGCCTGTGCGCTGGGCACCAGAATGCTCCTGATCGCGGCCGGATCGATGTGGTCATGCTCGGCAATCACCACCAGATGACTGCGCCGCGCTTCGCCGGGCGCCCAAGGCCGGTCATATTGGGAGCGGACCCTAGCGCCAACGGCCTGCACCAACAGCCGCATGGGTTTGCCGGCGACCGCAACATAGCCTTTGACGCGCAGGATGTGCTGGTTCTCGGCCAATTGCGCAATCCGGGCGGCCAGATCCGCCGGATCTGTGATTTCGGGAAAGTCGATCACCGTGCTCGCGAAATCGTCATGCTCGTGGTCGTCATGGCCGTCATGGTGGCTGGGCCGGGCCACGAGATCGTTCTCGGCTGCCGCGCCGAGCCCCAAAATCACCCGCGCATCGACCGCACCTTCCGCCACTTCAAGCATGGGAAGCGGGCGAGGCGCTTCGGCGGCAATCACGGCACGCGCGGCAGCAAGCCCGTCGGGGCCCGCCAAATCGGGCTTGGTCAGCAGCACCAGATCGGCACAGGCGATCTGGTCCTCGAACAGCTCGCTAAGCGGGGTTTCATGGTCGAGGCTATCATCGGCCGCCCGCTGAGCATCGACCGCCGCCACGTCGGGTGCAAACCGCCCGGCTGCGACTGCTTCCGCGTCAGCAAGCGCGATCACCCCTTCCACGGTGATCTGGGACTTGATCTCGGGCCAGTCGAACGCCTTGAGCAGCGGCTTGGGCAGCGCAAGGCCCGATGTCTCGACCAGAATGTGATCGGGGCGGGGATCGAGCGCCATCAGCGCTTGCACCGTCGGAATGAAATCATCGGCCACGGTGCAGCACAGGCAGCCGTTGGAGAGCTCGACGATGTTCTCGGCCGGGCAGTCGGGGATCGCACAGCCTTTCAGGATCTCGCCATCGATGCCGAGCGTGCCGAACTCGTTGACCACGACGGCCAGCCGCTTGCCGACCGGATTGCGCAGCAGGTTGGAGATCAGCGTGGTTTTGCCCGCTCCCAGAAAGCCGGTGATGATGGTGACGGGGGTTTTCTCAAGGCTCGCCATGTCAGCTCTCTATCGTCGTTTGTGTCAGAGTGGTTAGTCCGCCGTCAGCCTCCGCCTCGCCGAGGTCAAGCGGCGGGATGCGCGCGATGCAGTTCTTGCGGAAGTGTTCGGGCCGCTCACGCCATGGCACCAATCCGTCCGGGGCAGATCGGTATTTTTCGGCACCCTCGCCAATCGTGGCGAGGTCAGCGCCGGGCGTGAAGCCGCCAAAGATGTAGGTCCAGCGTCCTGGCCCGCGCAGCGCAATCGTGCAGCCGCGCGAGCAGTTGGACAGGCATTCGATCGGCGTAACGCGGATGTTGTCCAAGCCGAGCGCAGTCAGCTGGTCGAACAAGATCGCGCCCGACCGCACGTCGCCCTCCGGTGCCGCACCCTCCGGGCGGCAGCGCGTGCATACCAGTAGTTCGATCTCCTGCGGAACACTCTGCACCTGGCACCTATTCTCAAGCGACAGGGCGCAGTGCGGACGCGCGGCGCAAAGCAGCCGCCGATCCGGCACCGGGGCACCCCGCCCGGTTTCCTCAACTCCTGCTGGCAGGTCTCCCGGCTTGCGGATTTCGGGGCAGGGCCTGCCCCGGCGGTCGGACCGGCCTTCCCAGACCCAGAGGTCCAGTGGCAGTTCGGTCGACCTTTCCGGTCACGGTCGCGGGGGCGGCTGCGCTTGGGGCGGCTTAAGGCCCTGTCGCATTCCCTTTTCATCTGCTTTGGGGGCAGACACCAGCACGAACCCTTGTTCAGGCGCCACCGGTAATGTCAAGCCTGTCAGCCGTATAACGTTGCAACCAAGCCGCCACTTCTGCCTGTGGCACTTGCGCTGCGGCGCGCGCACATCGCATAGGGAGAAACGATGAGGACCGCACAGGACCAAGGAACCCGGTGATGGATGACGTCACGCAGCGCCACAACGCGAAGATGAAGCGCATCAAAGCCGCGCGCGACCGGATGATGGAGACCAAGACCGAAGAGAAGGGTCTGATCATCGTCCACACCGGGCCGGGCAAGGGCAAAAGCTCCTCGGGCTTCGGGATGGTGATGCGGTGCATTGCCTGGGGCATGCCCTGTGCGGTGGTCCAGTTCATCAAGGGCAGTTGGGACACCGGCGAGAAAACCCTCCTGCGCGAGCGGTTTGCCGCCGAATGCCGGTTCTTTGTCTCTGGCGAAGGCTTTACCTGGGAAACTCAGGACCGCGAACGCGATATCGCAGCGGCGCGCAATGGCTGGGAGATCGCCAAGGCGCAGATCCTCGATCCCGAAATCCAGTTTGTCCTGCTGGACGAGATCAACATTGCGCTGCGCTACGACTATCTCGACATTGACGAAGTCGTGGAGTTTCTCCTGACGCAAAAGCCCCGGATGACCCATGTCTGCCTCACCGGTCGCAACGCCAAGCCCGAACTCATCGAGGCCGCCGATCTGGTGACCGAAATGACGCTGGTGAAGCACCCGTTCAACGACGGGGTGAAGGCGCAGAAGGGCGTCGAGTTCTGATGGAGACGCAAGCGCGTTGCTCGCCGGCGATCCCGCTGCCCAAGGATTATGTCCTGACGGCCCTGTTCTATCCGGCCTGATCCGATGTCCCGCGCCTTGATGATCCAGGGGACCGGCAGCAATGTGGGCAAGTCGCTGCTGGTCGCTGGGTTGTGCCGGGCGGCCCGCCGGCGCGGCCTGTCGGTCGCCCCGTTCAAGCCCCAAAACATGTCAAATAATGCTGCAGTAACGGTCGATGGAGGGGAGATCGGGCGGGCGCAGGCGCTGCAGGCACGGG
>JBJTTE010000011.1:0-4078 GCA_046080005.1 Erythrobacter sp. | reverse complement strand
TGATCGATCCTGCAACCGGTCAGCCGCTGATCGAACCCGAGTGCGGCAGCATGATCGTGCGCGAGGCCAGCCGGATCGCTGACGGAGAGGGCAGTCCGATTGCGCTGATTGTCCAACCGCCCGCCCGCCGCGCGCTGGCCGGATTGCTCAAGACCCGCGCGCCGCGCTGCCTGGTCCTCTCGATCACCGAATTGCCCGCCACCCAAGCCATCACCGTCGTCGGCGTAATCGGTGCGCCCGAGACGCTCCCAGCGCTTGCCGCGCCGCCAGCGGAGCTGGCCGCATGAAGCAGGATCACGCAGCCTTTAGCTCGGTTTCTCAAGCCTATAGCGCGCAAGCCTATGCCCCATCGCGGGCCGAGGTCGAGGGCCGTGTGCGCCGCTTCCTCCCGCTCGTGCGCCGCACCGCGTGGCACATCAACGGGCGCGGCAGAGAGGGGCTGGAGATCGAGGATCTGGTGCAGGCGGGCATCCTCGCGCTCACTGAATGCGCCCAGCGCCATGCCGGGCCAAGCGAAGACGGCTTTGCCGCCTATGTCAAGATCCGGGTGCGCGGCGCGATGCTCGATGAGGTGCGCCGTGTCGCGCATGACAGCCGCACCGCACGCGCCAGACGGGCCGGCTATGAACGGGCGCTTGCCTCGCTTCAGGGACACTTGGGCCGTGCCCCGAGCCGCGCAGAACTCGCTCAAAATATGGGAGTTTCTGACGCAGAGCTGCTCGCCATCGAAGCCTCCGGCGTCAAGCTTACACCGATTGATGACGCCTATGACGAGACCAGTCTCGCCTTCGCCAGCGACGATCCCGACCCCTTCGAGGCGCTCTGCGCGGCAGAGGATCGCGCCCGCCTTGTGGAGGCCATGATTCAGCTTCCCGACCGGCTCAAGCTGGTACTCCAGCTCTTTTTCGTCGAGGAACTCAACCTCACCGAAATTGCCGCAGTGCTCGATGTCAGCGTGCCGCGGGTCCACCAGCTGCGGGCCAAGGCGCTCAAGGATCTGAGAGCCCTGCTGGAAGCCGGAGCGACAACCTAGAGCCCACCTCAGCCCCCCAAAAACAGGCCAAGACCACGAATGTTTCACGCGGAACATCGTTCTGCCGGGGGTCTAGCAGGGGTTTATCTGGGGCCGAAGGGGGGTCTAATGGGAGTCTGGCACCGCGCAAAAACCGCTGGCCGACCCCCTGCCACCCGCCTAAAATTCGAGACCGAAGGCCTTATAGGTCGCCGCCAGCGAAGGCCGCATCTTCAGCGCGAGCGCAATCTCGTCCTTGCCCGCTGCATCCCCCATCGCCCGCAGGATGATCCCGCGCAGCAAGCGCGACTCGGTCTGATAGGGATTAGCCAGCAAGGCCGCATCAATATCGGTCTTCGCCGCCGCCAGATTCCCGAGCCGGAAATAGGCCAGCGCCCGACTGTCGAGCGCAGCGGCAACATTGTCGCTCTTCTCGACCGCCTTGGTGCAGGTATCGAGCCGGAGGTCGTCAATCTTCGCCCAAATCCCCGCCTGCCAGCACACCGCATTGAGCAGCGCGCCGTCGGTCGGGCGCTGCGCGATCATGCCATCGAGCAGATCGAGCCCTTCGTCAGCCTCGCCCTGCCAGCCGAGCGCGGCGGCCATCACCGCTGCCCCGACCCCGCGTTCTTTGGTGATCGCATCGAAATCCTCGGCCAGCACCAGCCCGGCCTCGGCCCGGCCGAGCAGCGCGAGCAAGTCAATCTGTTCGGAATAGGTCGATCCATCGGGTTCGAGCGCCTCGGCCTCGGTGAGATCGGCAAGCGCGCCTTCCAGATCGCCCAACTCGCGCCGCAACCCCGCGCGGGCAAGCAGCAGATCGCGCGAATCCTCGATTTTCATCGCTGTCTCGACATCCGCCAGCGCGCCGACAAAGTCGAAAATGCCCATGCGAAAGCTCGCGCGGCCGATCAGCGCATAGGGATCGTCCGCATCCGCGTCGGCAATCGCTTCGGCATACATCGCTTCAAGCGGCGCGGCCCGCGCGCGGTCTTTGCCGAAATATTGCCATAGCTCGCGCACCGTGCCGGTCGAGCGCACGACCGGCAATTGCCGGTCAAACCGATTGAGCTCGCGCCGCGCCGCGCCGATATTGGCCGCGGGCAGCTCCTCATTGAGGGTCCGCATCGTCTGGCTCACGGTCAGCTTGCGGCCATCGAGCTTCGCCTCGGAGGCAAGCTCCACCCCGCCGATCGTCGCGGCCAGCGGCGTTGCGCTGCCTTCCAGCTTGGCGCCCGCCATATCCTCGGGCAGCAGCACTTCGGCGGTGCTGGTAAAATAGGCCGGGCCAGCAAGGTTGAGCGGGATAGCGCGCCACGCAGCGCGCGCGCGGTCAACATCGAAGCCGACGCTGCGCGCGGCCTGAGCGGGCGCTTCAAAGCGATAATCGGTGCCATCCCGCTTCCATGTACTGGCAATCAGCCCCTGCGCGGTGAGCACGGCAATACCCGTGTCGGCATCATAGCTGACCGTGTGATCGACCAGCAGCGCCTCGCCGATCACGTCTTTCACCGCCTCGCGCACCGATTGCTTGCGCATTTCCGCGCTGCCCTGATCGGCGAGCGCACGGAAGCCCGCGCCCATCGTGCCGCGATATTCGATCTCGAGATCAAAGGCTGCGGGCAAGCGCAGACCGGCGCGCTGATCGAGGGTCAGATGCACCATCCGGTCAGGGGTGGACTGCAGGCGCGTGTCGAGCGCGACCAGCTCCGCGCCCGCGTCGCGCAGCGGCAGACTGTGGAAGAAGCGTGGCACCTCATCAAGCGTATCGGCGCGCACGCCCGAGGTGGTGCCATCGAGCCAATAGCTTTTGCCGCCGATTACCGCGCGCACGATCACATGGTCGAAATTGCCCGGCATCGGCGCGAGGCTCGGCAGCGCATCACCGCCTTCCGATCGCACCAGCACAGGCTCGGCCTCGATCCCCAATTCGCGCAGCATGGCGAGCAGCAGCACCGACTTGGCCTTGCAATCGCCGAAGCGCTTCTCCCAGGTCTCCTCGGGCCGCTGGGGGATGTAATTGCCCCCGGCCATGCCGTTCATCAGGTAGCTCACATCGTCCTGCACCAGCCGCAGCGCCATCGCGGTGCGGGTGATCGGATCATTGCTCGCCGCTGCGATGGCCGCGATGCGGGCCGCCAGATCGCCGCCCGGCTTTATTTGCCCGGCGGTGCGGTAATGCGGCGCGTGATTGCGCGAGACCGCTGCCCAATCGGCATAGGTCGATACCTGCATCAATTCGCCAAGCTTGAAGCGCGACGGCGCATCCTCGGGCATCTCTTCGATCTCGGCCACCGGCAGGCTCGACGACCAAGTGAAGAAGCCATCCTTGGCCACCGGTTCGGCGACCGGCGCCTTGCCAAATTTCTGGCGGCTGACCGCCATGCCTTCTGGCCAGGACACCGCGACGCGCCCCTGCTGGAGCGGGAAGGGCTTGGCAAACAGGCCAGTCTGCCACTGGACGTTTTCGCCCATCGCCTGATCGGTACGCGTCACCGAATAGCTGAGGCGCAGCACATCGCCGAGCTTGGCACCTTCGACCGCCAGCGTTGCAGTGAGCTCGCCATCGACGAAGCGGTTTTCGAGGCCGCGTTCGCGCCGCAACACCTCGAACTTTGAGCCGCCCTTGAGCACATCGATCACCGCGCCGCCGCGCATCAGCTCGACCCGGTGGATGATGAGATCGCCCTTGTCGGGCATCCAGCTTGCGGTGAGCGTGCCGAAGCGGGTGAGGGCCTCGGGCGAATCGAGCGCGACCGCCGTATCGGCATAGGACCACAGCCGCCCGGTCTCGATCCGCGCCTGCTGGTCATAGAGCACGATAATCGCATTGGACCCGGCGGGCAGGGGTTCGAGCTCAGCGACATCCACCCAGCGGGGCGTCGTGTCATAAAGCACGGTCTCGCCTGCATGGGCCGGGACAGCGGCAATCCCGGCGAGCAGCGCGGCGGAGAGGTGGCGCATGGAATTCTCCTGATTTTCAGTGCGCAGACTAGCGAGGCGCGGGGATATTGATAGGGGCCGAATGGTCGCAGCCGCTCTAGAGCGTTTTCCAGTCAGGTGGAA
>JBJTTE010000010.1:0-8838 GCA_046080005.1 Erythrobacter sp. | reverse complement strand
GCGCGGCCTCGGGCGGGCGGCTCTATCTCTATGCTCTGGCTGCAGCAGGGCAGCCCGGGGTTGAACGTGCGCTCGGCATCCTCAAGGACGAGATCGAACGCGGCATGCGGCTGATGGGCGTTACCAGTGTCGACCAGCTGACGGGTGATCGCTTGCGGCGACGCCAAAGCTCATGCGCCTCATAACGGCTCCACCCGCTTGTCATAATCAGGTAACGAAAAGCGCGCTTTGACCCGGGTAGAATTCATGTCATCGGATCGAGGATCATGACCCTCAACGCACGCTTTCTCCCGTTTACCCTGATCGCCCTCGCACTGAGCGCCTGCGGGAGCGAGCCAGCGCAGCCGGGCAATGATGCGCAGAGCTTTGCTGAACGTATTGGGGCTGGCGAGCCGAC
Source organism: Erythrobacter sp. (assembly GCA_046080005.1). Lineage (GTDB taxonomy): Bacteria > Pseudomonadota > Alphaproteobacteria > Sphingomonadales > Sphingomonadaceae > Erythrobacter. The sequence continues at coordinate 8,441 of JBJTTE010000010.1, read as the reverse complement.
TCCCGGTGCTACATCCGGGCCTGTGCCGACCGAGACCCCGCAAATCGCCGAGACGCTGCCCGGCGCTGCCCCCGGCCCCTTTGCGCGCGGCACGCTTACCGATCCCGCCGCCAAGACCTGCGGTGCGCCGCTGATGGGGCCATTCATCGGCAAGCTGGCCGATCAGGCCACCCGCGCAGACATCGCCACGCTCCTTGGTCGCACCGACAATCTGCGCTTTGTCGCACCAAGCGCGGGGCTCAACATCAACCCTGATCCCACCAATCCGCGTCTCTCGATCATGCTCGATGCACAGGGCATCATCCGCGATGCGCGCTGCGGGTAACCAGGTGGGCTGACGCGGGCGGCAATCCCCGCTTGCGCGCCCGGCCATAATCGGCAAAGACTGCGCGCCATGACGCGGACCGGAATTGCGCTGCTTCGACTTATACGCCCTTGGGCGTAAGGAGCCGCGCGCGCAGGATGCAAGCGGCCCGCTCCCAAGGGTAACCCGCTGCAGCATCCCTTCCCCTTTTTTCCGCGACGAGCTTTAACCCATGTCCATGCTCAAAGAGCCTTCTGCCAAGTATCGCCCCTTCGGCCAAATTGACCTGCCGAACCGCCAATGGCCATCGCGCCTGATCGAACGCGCGCCGCGCTGGCTGTCCACGGACCTTCGCGACGGCAACCAGTCCATCGTTGATCCGATGGATGCGGTAAAGAAGCGGCGCTTCTTCGATCTGCTGGTCGAAGTCGGCCTCAAGGAGATCGAGATTGGCTTCCCCAGCTCAGGGGCGACCGAGTTCGACTTCATCTCTGGCCTCGTTCAATCCGATGCAATCCCCGAAGACGTTATCGTCCAAGTGCTGACGCAGAGCCGCGAGGACCTGATCCGCACTTCCTTCGCCAGCCTCGAAGGCGCGCGCGCAGCCATCGTGCACCTCTATAACGCGGTCAGCCCCGCATGGCGCGACGTCGTGTTTCGGATGAGCAAGGACGAGGTCAAGGCCATCGCAGTTGCGGGTGCCAAGGTCATGCGCGACGAGGCGGCGCGCTATCCGGCAACCCAGTGGCATTTTCAGTATTCGCCCGAGACCTTCTCGACCGCCGAACTCGATTTCAGCATCGAGGTTTGCGCGGCCGTGATGGAGGTTCTGGCCCCCACGCCCGACCATCCGATTATTCTCAACCTGCCCGCTACAGTCGAGGCCGCAACGCCCAATATCTATGCCGACCAGATCGAGTATTTCGGGAGGCACCTGCCAAATCGTGAAAGCGCGATCCTGAGCCTGCACACCCACAATGACCGAGGCACGGGCGTTGCCGCTGCGGAGCTCGGCCTTATGGCTGGGGCTGACAGGGTCGAGGGCTGCCTGTTCGGCAATGGCGAGCGCACCGGCAATTGCTGCCTGGTTACAATGGCGCTCAATCTCTACACGCAGGGCGTTGATCCCGGCCTTGATTTCTCCGACATCGACCGCGTGATCGAGACGGTCGAATATTGCAACGATATCCCCGTCCACCAGCGCCACCCCTATGGCGGCGAACTGGTCTACACCGCCTTTTCAGGCAGCCATCAGGATGCGATCAAGAAGGGCTTTGAAGCGCGCGAAACGCAAAATGACCAGCACTGGCGCGTGCCTTATCTCCCTATCGATCCGGCCGATCTCGGCCGCTCCTATGAAGCGGTGATCCGGGTCAATTCCCAGTCCGGCAAGGGAGGCTTTGCCTGGGTGCTCGAAAAGGATCAGGGGCTCAAACTGCCCAAGAAAATGCAGGCTGATTTTTCGAAGCACGTTCAGCACATGGCGGACGATCTGGGCCGCGAATTGAACGCTGCGGACATATGGAACGCCTTCCGCAAGGCCTATCACGTCAAGATCCATCCCAAGCATTTTCAGCTCGTCCGCTACGAGGAAAGCAGAGCCTCGGATGGCACGCGCTTTTTTGCCGGAACCATCGCAGTCGAGGGTGCGGAACAAAGCGTTTCAGGCCGCGGCAACGGGCTGATCTCCAGCGTCATGGGAACCCTGCGCGAGGCCTTCGGGGTCGAGCTGGAGGTGGTGGACTATACCGAACATGCGCTCGGCGCCGGCACCGATGCGCGCGCGGCTGCCTATCTTGAATGTCGCAGCAACGATGGCCGCACCATCTGGGGCTGCGGGATTGACGAGGATATCGCCACCGCCAGCGTGCGCGCGGTGCTGAGCGCCGCCAATTCGGCTGTCGCTTCTCCCGACGCCTGAAGCCCCGCGCTCTTGCACAACAAGGCGTTTGGGCGCAGTTTGGCAGGCGGGAGAGGACGTGCCTGCCATGGGAAGTCTGGAGCACAAGATTGACATCGCGCCGCGACCACAGGTCCAGGGTGACCTGACCTGGGGCGATCTGGCGGCGGCACTGGCCGCCGGCTGGCGCGACTTTACCGCTATGCCGCAATTCGGTCTGTTCTTTGGCGGGATCTATGTGCTGGCAGGTCTCGCGATTGGCTGGGTGGCGATCATTGGCGGCCAACCGACGTGGCTCATTCCAGCCATCGCGGGTTTCCCGCTGATTGCGCCGTTCATCGCCGTTGGCCTCTACGAGGCTAGCCGCCGACGCGCTAATGGTGAACCGCTGACCTGGCGGGCGGTGCTTGGCGCGCTTAAAGGTCACGGCGATGACCAGATCCTGTCGATGGGCGTGATCGTGTTTGTCGCCTTCTCGTTCTGGATGATCGTCGCACATGCGATCTTCGCTGTGTTCATGTCGGAAAGTGGTCTCGGCCGCGATCCGCTTGCGGTTCTGCTGGCGCCGTCCGGTCTGGCGATGCTCGCGGTGGGGAGCGCGGTCGGCGCGGTCATGGCTTTTGCCTTCTACGCCATGACGGTGATCAGCCAGCCGCTGCTGGTGGCACGACAGGTGGATTTCCTCACCGCGATTTTCGCCAGCTTTCAGACCGTACGGCGCAATCTTCCGATTATGCTTGGCTGGGCGGCGCTGATTGCGGCGCTGTTGTTCGTGGCGATGATCCCCGCATTTCTCGGGCTAATGGTCGCGTTGCCGGTGCTCGGTCATGCCACTTGGCACCTTTACGTGCGGGCTGTTGCCTAATCGTCCGGCTGACCTTTGGCTTCCGGCGGCGAGGCAACCTCTCATCGCGCAGACAGTGCCGTGAGCCGGAGGCTTGCTTCGGGAAGGCCGGGATCCAGCGGTGTTTCGTATGGCATTACATGGCCTGGCCGATCACCAACCCCCGGCACATAGCTCCACATTGTCCCTCCGGTCGTCCGCGCCGCCATCCCATAGAGCTTGCGAGCCTTGCGAAGATTCTGCGGCAAGCCGCGTCCCTCTTCAAATCTGATACCCAACTCGAGCGCCGCCAGCTTGTGGCCGAATCATGCAAACAGCAATATCGCCATGCCCCGTTTCATCCAGGCCGCCACCTTCGCGTTCCCCTAGCGCAAAATGGCAATGACGCCCGGGCGCTATGCCATTAGATCACAGGGGCATGCCGGGTGTTGCGAGAGGCTGAACACAGCCCCGCGCGCGCTGCGGCAGGGAGAGACACCATGAGCGAGCCCATCCTTGAACCCGAATTGCCGATCATCGATCCGCATCATCACCTGTGGGATCTGCGCCCGCTGATGCCGATGTTTCCCGAACCACGGCACCATTTCATCGCCGGTCTCGTCGATAATGCCTATTACACCTTCGATGAGCTCCACACGCATCTGAGCAGCGGTCACAACATCATCGGCACGGTGTTCATGGAATGTGGGGCGTTCTACAATGGCGCGCTGGGCGATGCGCTGAAGCCGGTCGGCGAGGTCGAGTATGTCAATGGCGTCGCGGCGCAATCGGCAAGCGGGCTCTATGGTCGGGCGCGTTACTGTGCAGGGATTATCGGCCATGCGAACCTGATGCTGGCAGACGGCGCCGGCGCGGTGCTTGATGCGCTGATCGCCGCTGCACCCGGGCGCTTCCGGGGAATCCGCCACCAAGGCGCTTGGGATGCCGATCCCGAGGTGCTCGGCCCGCCCTTCCATGCACCGGAAGGAGTCTATCGCGACGCAACCTTCCGCCGGGGCTTTGCCGAACTCGGCAAGCGCGGTCTGACCTTCGATGCCTGGGTGCTCGAGCCGCAACTGCCCGACGTGATCGACCTTGCGCGCGCCTTCCCCGATCAACCGATTTGCCTTGACCATTGCGGCACGCCCTTGGGCGTTGCCGCCTACAAGGGACGCCTGCACGAACGGTTCGACATCTGGCGGCACAACATCAAGGAGCTCGCGCAGTGCGAGAACGTGGTCGTCAAGCTCGGCGGACTGGCAATGGCGTTCTGCGCCCTGCCCGAGGACGGCTCCGCCGCTGGCCACGGCTCGGAGCACCTTGCAGCGCTGTGGCGACCCTATATCGAAACCTGCATCGACGCCTTCGGGCCGCACCGCGCGATGTTCGAGAGCAATTACCCGGTCGATTACTGGGGCGCGGATTATGCGGTGCTGTGGAACGCCTTCAAGCGCCTTACCCGTTCTGCCAGCGCAGATGAGAAAGCAGCGCTTTACGCGGGCAATGCCGCGCGGTTCTATGCGCTGGAGGGGTTGTCGGGGTAAGGCGGGGTCATGCGCGGTTTCGCACAGCCCGCTCACAAAAACGCGCTTGGCAGCACTGGAACCAGCATTAGAGACGCGGGTTAAGCCTGAAACGTCTTGAGGAGATACCCATGCCCCTTCCCGCCCCGTTCGATCGTCTGCGACTGCCGCTTATCGGATCGCCGCTGTTCATCGTCTCCGGGCCGGAACTGGTGATCGCGCAGTGCAAGGCTGGGATCATCGGCAGCTTTCCGGCGCTCAACGCCCGCCCGCAGTCGCAGCTTGACGAATGGCTCCACCAGATCACCGAGGAACTGGCCGCGCATAACCGCGCCAATCCCGGTCGTCCGGCTGCGCCCTATGCCGTCAATCAGATCGTCCACAAGACCAATGACCGCGTCGATGCCGATATGGCGACCTGCGAGAAGTGGCAGGTACCGATGATCATTACCTCACTGGGCGCGCGCGAAGACATCTACACCGCCGTACGCAATTGGGGCGGCGTCACGATGCATGCTGTGATCAACAACCGCTTCGCCCAAAAGGCGATCGAGAAGGGCGCGACCGGCCTCATCCCGGTCGCCGCAGGCGCGGGCGGACATGCGGGCGCGCTGTCGCCTTTCGCGCTGATGCAGGAAATCCGCGAATGGTTCGACGGGCTGGTGGCGCTGTCAGGTGCGGTCGGTCACGGCGCGACGATCCTCGCAGCCCAAGCCCTGCGCGCGGACTTCGCCTATGCGGGTAGCGCTTTCATTGCCACCAAGGAAGCGAACGCCGCCGAAGGCTACAAAAACGGCATCGTTGACGGCTCCTCGGAAGGGATCGTCTACACCAACCTGTTCACCGGAGTGCATGGCAATTACCTGCGCTCCTCGATCGAGGCGGCCGGGCTTGATCCCAATGATCTGCCGGTCAGCGATCCCAGCAAGATGAACTTCGGCAGCGGCGGCAACACCAAGGCCAAGGCATGGAAGGACATCTGGGGCTCGGGTCAGGGCATCAGCACGATCAAGGACGTGGGCACGGTTGAAGACCTCGTGGCCCGCTTCGAGAGCGAATATCATACCGCCAAGGCGCAGCTGATGGGCAACATTGGCTATGCCCCATGGGGTGCGATGGCCGAGGCAGCAGAGTAAGCTTCCTCTCGCGTTTCCCAATCACGTCAACAGATTGCGAACCAGGAGCAGAACGTCGTCCTGCTTCTAATTTGCTCTGATTGACCTCGCGCCGTCTCCGATCACAATGAATGCGGCCCAGTAGAAGGGATGCGATGTGTTGGCATCTGCCATCAGGCCCCTTTGGGCATTACCTAAAGAACCCGCGATGCCTTCGCCTTCTTTTCCGCCAATGAGACCTTCTACCAGCTTCTGAGTCGCATCGAAGTCGTCGGGCACCGGCCAATGGCTGGCAACCACAGCGCGCGCACCTGCGCCGACAAAAGCGCGAACCAAACCATCCAGCGCATAATTGCCGCCGCCGACAATACCGGCTTCACGAGAGATCGCCGAGGTCGCCATTCCAGCAGTGTCGCAAGCAGAGAGAATCACTGCATCGGCATCAAGCCTTAAGTCGAAGATTTCCTTGAAGCTCAGCAACCCGTCCGAGCCTTCCGAACCAAATGAAGTGACAAGCGCGGGGCGTGCTGCACAGCTGGGTTTTGGCGCAGTGACCAATCCATGCGTAGCGAAATGGACAACCCGGTAGTCCGAAAGATCTTCATTCGACAGCAACGTCGTATCGGAGAATTCCAACCCAGTTTTGACCGACTGGGCATCCTGACCGAACCGGGAGGCTGCAAAGAAAAGCTCTGCAGGATCAATCGGGTCGGCCCAGGTCGACAAGGGCCAAGCGCAGGGATCGCTCGGCTTGGTCTGATTGGTCGGCAAAGCATTGGATCCATAGCCGATATATGATTTCTTGGCCCGCGATGGTGCGATTTGCCGAATGTCGAGAAAGGCGCGCGGACTGACAGCAATCGACACGTCGCGGTTCTTGGCCAACCACTCGACTTCGCGGTAGTCAAATACGTCCGCTTCGGCATCGGCGGTTCGGAGTTTGTAGGCGTCGACCCCTTGCTGGGAGGCGATCAGAACTTGAGGCGGAAGCTGCAACATCGGGCCATCGGGCTCGAAAACAAGGTGCTTTACGTTGGCGAGATCGGCGTCAATCGCCCCAAAAAATCGGATGTACAATTCACGCGCGGCTTCAACATCAAACGGGTATGTGACCGTCTGACCCCCTTCGTAAACCACGATTGAATCGCGGATAACGGACACCGCTTTGTCCAGGCCCTTGACGCCACCCCCGATTTCCAAGGTCCGTGCCTGGGTAGGGGTCACGAACATTGCGTAGACCTCCGATCCAACAATGACCATTTTGTAATAGGCTTCATTGGGCTTGAGCTGCGCCTGCAAGTCGGTGAGCTGCAACTGCGCCGGAGCAAGCGCGCGAAAGCGAGGATATTCGCTCAGCTTGGCGAGGATTTTGGTTTGCTCGATGCTCAGAAATTCGATCGTCTCACGCGCAGCGGTCAACCCTTCCAACTGAACCGGCGTTGGATTTTCGATCGCGGCCAGGCGATCAGCCTGTGCCTGTGTTCGGGCAATTTCACGGCTCCGGTTGAGCGACAGGCGGAATATGGCCGCCCCTTCGTCGCTCCCCTCGGACATCTGGCGAGCAAGGATGGCTTGGGTTTGGGCTACGCCTGGCCTCTGCAGGATTTGCGAAGCTAGGAAGAACTCCGCAGTCGCTTCGCTTGATCCGTCTTTCGCCAACAATTGAAAATATGGCTCAAGCAAGTTGGGTAAACTGGCTCCGCTATCGTTCGCATTGAACGCCCGATCAACAATACTGCGATAGAGCGCGCGCGCCTCATCGACACGTTCGAGCCGAAGCAGAAAGCCTGCCTTGCGAGCATAGGCTGCCAGAAGCACCGGCGATTGCGGATAATCGCGTGAAATGGCGAGCGCCGCCATATCATAGGCCAGCAGGGCCGTCGGATTCTGCCCCTGTCCTTCGGCAACGAGCGCTCTCTCCAGCGCGATTTCAGACCGCAGCCAACGCGCCGAGCTCACGCGCCCATCTCGCACCGCGGCGATCCGTTCATCGGCGCCAACCAGCAGCGCTCGCGCCTTTTCCAGCTGACCTTTCTGACGGGCTATTGAACCGAGAATAGCATCAGCTTGCGCATCAAGCAGTTCGGCGCGCTCAATCTGGGTGAGGCCGAATTCGACACCACCAAGGCGCTTCAAAGCGACGTTCTCCCGATTGATCTCTGACGCCAATGGGTTGTCAATCACGCCCTCAGAGATCGACACTTCGACGTCCGATCGGTCGATTTCGAGCATCTTTTCTGCAAGCACAAGCTCAGCCGCATCGGGCATGCGACGGTTCAGCAGATTGATCGCGCGATAATTGCGGATCAATCGTTGAGCGACACCGTCCGATCGCGTGAGCGTTTGCTCAGCTCGCCTGAACAGATCGGTCGCCGCCACGAAGTTGCCCAGGTTCGATTGCTGGAGCCCAAGGTTTGCAATGACTTCAGCCAGACCTGTCGGGTTTTCCTCGATACGTGCCGACAGACTTTCGAAAAATTGGCCAGATTCGGCAAAGCGGCCGCTCTTATTGCGAACATATGCTTCCTTGAGTGCATCGGTTTCACCAAGCGCCCCAGCTTGGACACGTGCAAATGATGCCGCATCACTCACTTCGGTTTGGGCGACCTCGATCAGCCCGGGAAGCTGCCGATCATTGAGAACCGAAGCCAAAGCAAGGCGTAGCACCGGATCATAGCCTGCGAGGCCCTCAACGTAGAAGGTGCGTCTTCCGCTCTGGAAAAGATAACTGCGGTAATCGATCCCGATGTCCGGGTTCTTGCAGGTCAGTTTCTTG
>JBJTTE010000009.1:0-8617 GCA_046080005.1 Erythrobacter sp. | reverse complement strand
GGATGCGCGCGTCACTTACGCATTAGGCTTCAGCTTTTCAGCTTCCAGCCGCTACGCAGCAGAGCATAGACAGCCGCAGCAAGGACCCCATTCAGTACGAGCAGACCTATGCCTGCCGCAACGACGCTTGTGCCCGGCCCGATGTCGCTCGCCCCAAGAAAGCCATAGCGGAAACCCGAGATAACATAGAAAAACGGGTTCAGTCTGCTTACCGTCTGAAAGGCGGGCGTAAGGTTCTCAATCACATAAAAGGTGCCCGAAAGAAGCGAGAGCGGGGCGATCACGAAATTGGTTATGGCCGAGTTATGATCGAACTTTTCGGCCCAGATCGAGGTGGCAAGACCGATAATCGCCAGCAGCAGCGATCCCATCAGGCCGAACCATATGACCGCCCAGACATGGCTGTGGCCGAGCGACACACCCGGCCATAGTGCCATTGCCAGCGCCACGGTGAACCCCACCAGTACCGCTCTGGTCACGGCAGCGGCAAGAATACCTGCCATCAACTCACCGGACGAAAGCGGCGGCATCAACAGATCAATGATCGTCCCCTGCATCTTGCCGCCAAGCAGCGAAAAGCTCGCATTGGCAAAGGCGTTTTGCATCATCGCCATCACGATCAGCCCTGGAGCAACGAAGGTCGCAAACGGCACGCCCAGCACTTCGCGCCCTTCGCGGCCGAGCGCGACTGCAAAAATCACCAGAAACAAAAGCGTGGTGAAGGCTGGGGCCCAGATCGTCTGCGTCTGGACCTTGAGAAACCGGCGCACCTCCTTCATATAGAGCGCCAAGAGCCCAACGCGATTGACCCCGGTGATGACTGGGTGCCCGCGCGGGGCAAACCGGATGCTCTCGCCGGTCTTGCCATCAGCCCTCAATTCATTCACGGGAGCGGCACTATTGGGCGGACTTGCGGGAGCAGTGTCGGGCATGGCCGAGGGGCCTAGGCTCCCGTAGTCGCTGTGACAAGCATCACCCGCCCGGACTCGTGCCGGGCAAGAGGAAACAGGTAGAAGATATGAGCTGGACGGACGAGCGCATCGCAACGCTCCGGAAAATGTGGGAAGGCGGCGCGACCGCTAGCGAGATTGCCACAGAACTTGGTGGAGTGAGCCGCAATGCTGTGATCGGCAAGGCGCATCGCCTCGGGCTCAAGGCGCGCCCCTCGCCCGTCAAGGCCAATGAGAAGAAGAAGTCCACCGCGCAGCCCAAGAAGCCAGACGCACCCGCAATGGCACCTGTGCGGCGCGCAGAACCGCGCCCCGAGCCCAGCGAAGCGGCCAGCAACGTGTCCGCCGAAGCGGCTCCGTGGGACGAGGGGCCGCGCCCCGCTGAGCGTGCCGAAGCGTCTGCCAATGAAACTGCTCCTGCCGCGCCAGCCGCTGATCTCCCGAAGATCGTCTCGGTCGGCCCGGGCGGCTTTCTGCGGCAAGGTCCCGGTGACCAACAAGCACCGATCCCGCCCGCGCCGCCGCGCCGCCTTGTGCCCGCGAAGCCGAGCCCGGAAATCGCCAACAAGACCAGCCTGCTCGATCTTTCGGACAAGGTGTGCCGCTGGCCGATGGGCCATCCGGGTGAACCCGATTTCTACTTCTGCGGCCAGCCGGTCAATCCGGGCTTTCCCTATTGCGTCGAGCATTGCGGACGCGCGTACCAAGCGCAGCTTCCGCGCGGCGTGCGCCGCCCGCCCCCGCCGCTGCCCTTTGGTGGCCCCCGGGTGCGCTAAACGACCGGGCGTGCGTCAGACTTTGTGAGCGAACCAGATGGTATGATGCGCGCCCTTGTTATTGGGGCGCGAGCGGATGCTCCGTTCCTCGACGTCCAGCCCTGCATCCTTTAACCGCTTGCGGAAGGCCGGATCGGGCGCGGCTGACCATATGGCCAGAATGCCGCCGAGCCTTAGCGCATCGCGGGCCTTGGCAAGCCCGGTGCGCGAATAGAGCCGGTTGTTCGCCTCTCTGACCAGCCCGTCGGGGCCGTTGTCGACATCGAGCAGGATCGCATCAAACTTGTCGCAGGTGCCGTCATTGGCATCATCGATCAGGGCGGCGACATCGCAGATCTTCAGGTTGAGGCGAGGGTCGGCCAAGGTCTCACCAGCGAGTTCCGCCATTGGCCCCCTCGCCCACTCGACGATCGCCTCGGAGATTTCGGCGATCACAATCTCGGCCTTGCGCCCGAGCCGCTCGCGCGCGGCGCGGTACGTGAAGCCCATGCCATAGCCGCCGATCAGGACGCGCGCATTGTCCTTCGCCAGCTTGGCCAGCGTCAGTTCGGCGAGCTGCTCCTCAGAAAAGCGCATCCGCGTGCTCATCAACTCGTTGCGGCCAAGCACGATCATGAAGTCCCGCCCGTGACGGTAGAGTTCGAGCAGGAACCCGTCTTCGATCTGGGTAGTGTCGATGAGTTCGCGCTGGAGCATCGGTCAAATCCCAAAAACAAGGCCGCCCGGATCGCTCCGGGCGGCCAATGCCTATACCTTGGTTGAGGCGATCAGTCCTTGAGGAAGTCGGGCAGACCGGCAGGTGCACTGTCGCGGTCGCGGCCACCACGGTCGCCGCCCCGGTCACGATCACCGCCACGACCGCCGCGATCACCACCGCGACCACCGCGGTCACCCCGAGGGCCACGACGGTCACCGCGGTCACCCCGATCACCGCGCGGCTCACGCGGTTCGCGCGGCAGACGGGTGTCTTCGATCTCAGCGCCGGTTTCCTGATCAACCACCCGCATCGACAGGCGGACCTTGCCGCGTTGGTCGATCTCGAGCACCTTCACCTTCACTTCCATGCCTTCAGAGACGACGTCAGTCGGCTTCTCGACACGCTCGTTCTTCATTTCGCTGACATGGACGAGACCGTCCTTGCCGCCCATGAAGTTCACGAAGGCCCCAAAGTCGACGATATTGACGACCTTGCCGGTGTAGATCTTGCCGACTTCGGCTTCCTCGACGATGCCGAGGATCCACTTCTTGGCGGCTTCGATCTCCTCGAGATTGCTCGATGAAATCTTGATCACGCCTTCATCGTCGATGTCGACCTTGGCGCCGGTTTCGGCGACGATCTCACGGATCACCTTGCCGCCGGTGCCGATGACGTCACGGATCTTCGACTTGTCGATCTGGATCGTCTCGATACGCGGCGCGTGCTTGCTGACTTCGGTACGGGCACCGGTCAGCGCCTTGGCCATTTCGCCGAGGATATGCTGACGACCAGCCTTGGCCTGCTCCAACGCCTTGGCCATGATTTCCTGTGTGATGCCAGCGACCTTGATGTCCATCTGCATCGTGGTGATGCCTTCGGCGGTCCCAGCAACCTTAAAGTCCATGTCACCGAGGTGGTCTTCATCGCCAAGGATGTCCGAGAGGACGGCGAATTCATCACCTTCGAGGATCAGACCCATCGCGATGCCGCTGACCGGAGCCTTCACCGGCACGCCGGCATCCATCATCGACAGACAGCCGCCGCAGACGGTTGCCATCGAGGACGAGCCATTGGACTCGGTGATGTCTGACAGAACGCGGATGGTGTAGGGGCAGTCTTCCTTGCTCGGCAGCACCGGATTGAGCGCGCGCCAAGCGAGCTTGCCGTGGCCGACTTCGCGGCGACCCGGCGCACCAAAGCGGCCCACTTCACCGACCGAATAGGGCGGGAAGTTGTAGTGCAGCATGAAGCTGGAATAGCTCAGGCCTTCCAGACCATCGATCATCTGCTCGGCATCCTTGGTGCCAAGCGTGGTCGTGCAGATCGCCTGGGTTTCGCCGCGCGTGAACAGCGATGAGCCATGGGTGCGCGGCAGAAAGCCGACGATGGCTTCGATCGGGCGGACCTGATCGAGCTTACGACCATCGATGCGGCTGCCTTCCTTGAGGATGGCTGTGCGCACGATGTCGGCTTCGACCTTCTTCATGGTCTTGATTGCGACCATCTGGGTCTGCGGGGTTTCGTCGGCAAACGCTGCCTTGGCCTTGGCCCGCGCTTCGTTCAGCGCATTCGAGCGCGCCGACTTGTCGGTGAGCTTGTAGGCAGCAGCGATATCAGCGCCGACGAGGTCCTTGAGCTTCGCCTTGATGTCGGCGGTGTTGTCCGACAGATCGACTGCCCAGGGGTCCTTTGCGGCCTTCTCGGCCAGCTCGATGATCGCACCGATCACCTTGCGGCACTCGTCATGCGCAAACATCACCGCGCCGAGCATTTCGGCTTCGGTCAGTTCCTTGGCTTCGGACTCGACCATCATCACGGCCGTGTCAGTGGCAGCAACCACAAGGTCGAGGCGGCCTTCGGCGAGCGCCTTGTCCTGCTTGGGATTGAGGACATATTCGCCATCGATAAAGCCGACGCGCGCCGCGCCGATCGGGCCCATGAAGGGCACGCCCGAGATGGTCAGGGCAGCCGAAGCAGCCACCATCGCGACGATATCGGCCTCGGTCTCGCCATCATACGACATGACCTGGGCAATAACGTTGATTTCGTTATAGAAACCTTCGGGGAACAGCGGACGGATCGGACGGTCGATCAAACGGCTGGTGAGCGTTTCCTTTTCGGTCGCGCCGCGCTCACGCTTGAAGAAGCCGCCCGGAATGCGCCCGGCAGACGAGAACTTTTCCTGATAGTGGACGGTGAGCGGGAAGAAGTCCTGCCCTTCCTTCACCGACTTGGCAGCTGTGACTGCGCACAGCACAACGGTTTCGCCATAGGTCGCAAGCACTGCGCCATCGGCCTGACGGGCAATGCGCCCGGTTTCCAGAGTGAGGGTCTTTCCGCCCCACTCCAGCGATACGGTTTTCGTGTCGAACATTGATTTTCCTTCTGAACCCGCGCGGCCACATTGCCGGGCGGGGCCTCATGTACCGGGGAAACAACCGTCCCGGTCCGGTGCGGGGCGCTTGTGTCAGCCCCGAAGGCGATGCTCGCCGAATTGCGAGCCGCACCCTTTACTTCGTTATCCCGGCGAAGGCCGGGCTCCATTTCATCACCGAGCTCTGCGGCCCGATGGATCCCGGCCTGCGCGGGGATGACGCAAAACGTAAACGGCCCGCCAATGGCGGGCCGAACGTTTGCGTCACTTACGCAGACCCAGCTTTTGGATCAGGGCGTTGTAGCGCTCTACATCCTTCTTCTTGAGATAGGCGAGCAACGTACGACGCTTGTTGACTATCATCAGCAGGCCGCGACGCGAGTGGTTGTCCTTGTGATGATCCTTGAAGTGCTCGGTGAGGTTGCGGATGCGCTGCGTGAGGATCGCAACCTGCACTTCGGGGCTGCCGGTGTCCTTGGGATCACGGGCGTTGTCAGCAATGATTTCCTGCTTCATTTCGGCGGTTACCGACATGTTTTTTCTCTCTTACTCAGCGACATCGGGTAGGTTGAAACCCCTGACGACCTTGGCCGTCCCATCCGTGATTTCCATCAGTGCCACCGGAACTGCGCCCAGCTTCGCAAGATAGAGCCCAGATGATTGGGGCACGCCAGACAACACCCGGCCTTGTCGGACCGCCTGCGCGCTTGTCTGGTCGAGGGTAAGGGCCGGGATGTCGTCCAGCCCCGCCTCCAACGGCAGGAGAAGGTGCTCAGGACCCGCGCCCCTAGCGGCTTCCTCCAGTTTGTCCAGCGAAATCGCCTGTTCCTGAACGAATGGACCGGCCTTGAGACGGCGGAGATAGGTGACGTGGCCGCAGGTGCCAAGTGCATAGGCGATGTCCCGCGCGAGGCTTCGGATATAGGTGCCTTTGGAGACGTGGGCGATGAGGGTGGCCCAGCGCGTACCATCGACGTCTTGGCTCTCTTCCAGATAGGTGATGTCGTAGATCGTCACACGGCGGACCGGCACCTCGACTTCCTCGCCCGACCGCGCCCGATCGTAAGCGCGTCGGCCATCGATCTTTATGGCCGAATACGCCGGAGGCATCTGATCGATCTCACCGACAAACCCGGCCAGAACATCCTCGATGTCGCCATAATCCGGAATGTTGTCGCTGCTCGCCACCACTTCACCCTCGGCATCAAGCGTCGAGGTCTCCGCCCCGACGGCAATCGTAAACGCGTAAATCTTGCTCGCATCCAGCATTCGCCCGGCGAGCTTGGTCGCCTCGCCCAGCGCGATCGGCAGCACGCCCTCGGCCAGCGGATCGAGCGTGCCGCCGTGGCCGACCTTGGTCTTGGCATAGCCGTTCTGCCGCAGCACCCGCTTGACCGCGCTCACCCCTTGGGTCGAGCCCATGCCGCGCGGTTTATCAAGGATCAGCCAGCCGGATAGCGGGGCGGGTTTACGCTCGTCGGGCATGCGCGGGCTCAGGCAATCAGTGCCGCAATCCGGACTGCCAGCCACAGATAGGACCCCATCGCTGCGCTCACCGGCGGCTCAAGCAACTGACCCAGCCAGTTCGTTCCGAATGCCCAGCTGGATGCGATCAGAACGATCACCAGCACCATGCCGATGCCTTGCACTTTCTCCCACCCGGCACGCAGGCGACCGGGCAGCAAGCCGCCGACAATGTGCGATCCATCGAACGGCGGGATCGGCAACAGATTGAACAGCCCAAGGAAGATGTTGATCAGGATAAAGTAGAACAGTCCGGTGGCGAGCCACTGGGTCTGGCCCAACCGGTCGACCAGCAGCGCCGCCCCTGCATCGGGATCGCCGCCGAAGCCAAGCCCGGCGGGTATGACCAGCCCCAGCACGACCGCGCCAAATGCCGCGAGCACGAAATTGCTGCCCGGCTCGGCCGCCGCCACCGCCATCATGCCGAACCGGGGATTGGCAAGCCGCCACTTGTTGATCGGCACCGGCTTGGCCCAGCCGAACACCGGCCCGCCCAGCAGCGCCAGCGCGCCCGGCACCAGCAGGGTGCCGACCGGATCGACGTGCTTGATCGGATTGAGCGTCAACCGTCCGCGCTCGCTCGCCGTGGGATCGCCAAGCGCCTTGGCGGCAAAGCCATGCGCGACTTCGTGAAACACAATAGAGATAACGAGCGCCGGAATCAGCACCAGCGCAAGGGTAAGGGTATCGGTCATCCGCGATGACATAGGAACCCGCGTCGCACCGCGCCAGTGCGCTTGGAACTAGGTTATCGAAAGAGCCTCGGAGAAATGCATCCGGCATAGCGCGACATAGCGGTCGTTGCCGCCGATCTCTGTCTGCGCGCCCTGCTTTACCGCCTTGCCCTCGGCGTCGACCCGCAGGTTCATCGTCGCCTTGCGCCCGCACCAGCACACCGCCTTCAGCTCTACCAAAGTGTCGGCAATGCCCAGCAGCACTGCGGAGCCGGGGAAGAGCTCGCCTTGAGAGTCGGTTCTCAGACCATAACACAGCACTGGAATGCTTGCCTCATCGGCAAGCCGCGCGAGTTGCCAGACCTGTTCCTTGGACAGGAACTGGGCCTCGTCGACCATGACACAGTCAAGCTTGCCATGAGCGTGCACAGCGCTGACCTCGCTCCACAAGTCGGTGTCGGGGTGGAACCGGCGCGCGTCGCTCTCCAGCCCGATCCGGCTCTTGACCAGCCCAACCGAGCGCGTGTCGAGCGCTGCGGTCCACAGCATCGTGGCCATCCCGCGCTCGCGATAATTGAAATCCGCTTGCAGCAGATGCGAGGATTTGCCCGCATTCATGCTGGCGTAGTAGAGATAGAGCTTGGCCATACTCGATGAATAAGCCCTCGGCGCGGTTTGAGCGAGCACGCAGTTGAACCTTTTGCTCAGCCTGTGCGTATGGGTAGAATGATCGCCCTACGCGCTGTCCTTTTCCGCCTGCTGATGCTGCCAATCATGGCAGTGCTTGCGCTGGCGAACGGCGCAAGCGTGCCGCAGAGCTATATGCTCGACGCCTCGGCCAGCAATGTCTTGGCCAAGGTGCCGTTCTTTGGTCTCGCCAGCAAAACCGCGCGCTTCCCGCGAATGCAAGGCGCGGTCGTTATCGTGCCCGGTGCGCCTGAAAAGGCGGTGATCGATGTGACCTTTGACGCTACCGCAATCGAGGCGCCCGATAGCGTCACCCTCGCGCGGCTGCGCGGCGACAAATTTTTCTGGGTCGATAAGCACCCGACGATCCGGTTTGTTGGTCGCTCGCTGAAGCTGTCGAGCGCGACGCGCGGCACGGTGTCAGGCGAGTTGACCGCGCGCAGTGTGACCCGCCCGGAGAACCTCGCCGTAACCTTCGACGCCGATCCCATTGCGCAGGCCGGCAAGCCGGTCAGCTTCACTGGCACGACCACCATCGACCGGCGGCAGTTCGGGATGAAGTCCTATCAGCTGATCGTCGGCAACAAGGTCGACATTACCTTGAAGGCGCGGATGCTACCCCGTTAGTCTTCGCCATCAGCAAGATCGCGCGCCACCTTGGGGTCGCGCAGGAGCGCTTCGATCCGGTCGGCCTCGGCAAAGCTCTCGTCTTTGCGAAACTTGAGTTTGGGCGCGAACTTCAGCCCGAGCCGCTGGGCAACCTCGCGCTGGAGGAAGGCGGTGTTCTGACGGAGGGCATGGACGATATCATCGTCGCCCGCCCCCAGGAGCGGCTTCACATAGGCGGTCGCATGGCGCAGATCGGGGGTCATGCGCACCTCGGTCACCGCGATATGCGCGGCGCTCACGACGTCATCATGCACCTCGCCGCGCGC
>JBJTTE010000008.1:0-13872 GCA_046080005.1 Erythrobacter sp. | reverse complement strand
GACCGTGCCCGAGTGCTCGTCATCGACGTCGATCACGACGGTCTCGTAGGGCTCCATCCGCTTGCCCTCGTCCTCGCGGAACAGCACGCGGGGGCGCGAGATGCCGAGTTCGAAGCCTTCGCGGCGCATCGTCTCAATCAGCACGCCCAACTGCAGCTCGCCGCGCCCGGCGACTTCGAAGCTGTCCTTGTCCTCGGCCTCGGTGACCCGGATCGCGACATTGGTTTCCGCTTCGCGCAGCAGGCGATCGCGGATCATCCGGCTCGTCACCTTGCTGCCCTCGCGCCCGGCGAGCGGGCTGTCATTGACCGAGAAACGCATCGCCAGCGTCGGCGGGTCAATCGGTTGCGCGGCGATGGGGTCGCTCACGGCCGGATCGCAGATGGTATTGGCGACCGTCGCCTTTTCCAGGCCCGCGAGCGCGATGATGTCGCCCGCGCGCGCAATTTCGACCGGCACCCGCTCAAGCCCGTCGAAGCTCATCAGCTTGGTCGCGCGGCCGGTTTCGATCACCTTGCCGTCCATGTCGATCGCGTGGATCGGGTCGTTGACCTTGATCGTTCCCGACTGGACCCGGCCGGTGAGCACGCGGCCCATGAAGTTGTCGCGGTCGAGCAGGGTGCACAGGAAGGCGAACTTGGCATTGGGGTCGAGGCCGGGCGAGGGTACGTGCTCGATCACCTTGTTGAACAGCGGGGCGAGGGTGCCCTCGCGCGCTTCCATGTCCTCGCTGGCATAGCCTTCGCGGCCCGAGGCGTAGAGCACGGGGAAATCGAGCTGCTCGTCATTGGCATCGAGGCTGACGAACAGGTCGAACACCTCGTCGAGCACTTCCTGCGCGCGGCCATCAGGACGGTCGATCTTGTTGACCACCACGATCGGGCGCAGGCCGAGCGCGAGCGCCTTGCCGGTGACGAACTTGGTCTGCGGCATCGCGCCCTCGGCACTATCAACCAGCAGGATCACACCATCGACCATCGACAGGATGCGCTCCACCTCGGCGCCGAAGTCGGCGTGGCCAGGCGTGTCGACGATATTGATGCGGGTGGTATCGCCGCTCTGTTCCCACTCAACACTGGTGCACTTGGCGAGAATGGTGATTCCGCGCTCTTTCTCCAGATCGCCCGAATCCATCGCACGTTCTTCGACCCGCTGGTTGTCGCGGAAGGTGCCTGATTGCCGGAACAACTGGTCAACCAGCGTGGTCTTGCCGTGGTCAACGTGGGCAATAATCGCGATATTTCTGAGGGCGGACGACATGCGCGGGAACTTCCGGTCAGGGGCCGGACGCTGACCGTCCGGGGCAGGGGCTAGGGGCAGGGCGGCAGTGGGCCGCTCGCGTAGGCAGGGTTTGTGGCGGGTTAGCGACAGCGCCGGACGCTACGGCACCCGCCGCGACTGCATCCATGTGCTGCAATGCAACATCGCGGCGGCGCCTAGCAGGGGTGCAGGGCCGGGGCAAGCGCCGGGACACCAGACGGGAAGGTGCAGGTCTGAAACACTGTGACCTCTGTGCAACATTATTGCGATTCCCCCATCAAAAGCACTAGGATGCGGCTTGTCGCTGCCGCCGCACTCGCCTATTGAGCGGCCGACGCGACCGTGGGAGAGAACGCAATGGGATAGTGCGAGCCTGCAAAGGGCGCCGGGGTCGGGGGGCATTTTGGAGAGGAGCTTCCATGCGTTCGACCCTCACCGGCCCTGCCGGCGCAATCCGATTCAGCCTGCTTGCAGGTGCTGCAACCTTTGCCATGGCGATGCCGGGCATGGCGCTGGCTCAGGAGGCCGAGCCTGAAGTCGATCAGGGTGAGGGCAGCAATGTCATCATTGTGACCGCGTCGAAACGTGAGCAGACCCTTCAGGAAACCCCGATTTCGGTCTCGGTGACCACTGGCGAAACCATCGAACGGGCGCAGATCCGCGACGTGCTCGATCTGCAGTCCGTGGTCCCCTCGCTGCGCGTCAGCCAGCTGCAGACCTCTTCGGCGACCACGTTCATCATTCGCGGCTTCGGCAACGGCGATAACAACTTCGGGATCGAGCCTTCGGTCGGCGTGTTTATCGACGGCGTGTTCCGTTCGCGCTCGGCCTCGGCGCTGTCCGACCTTAACTTCATTCAGCGCATCGAAGTGCTGAACGGGCCGCAATCGACCCTGTTCGGCAAGAACGCTTCGGCTGGTGTGATCTCGGTCGTGACCAAGGAGCCGCAATATGAGTTCGGCGGTCAGGTCGAAGCGGTCTACGGCAACTTCAATCAGGTCTTCCTGCGCGGGGAAGTCACTGGCCCGATAACCGAGAACATCGCCTGGTCGGTTGATGGCACCTATCAGCAGCGTGACGGCTTTGGCCGGATCGTCATCCTCAACAATGCCGAGATCAATGATCGCGACCGCTGGTCGTTGCGCGGTAACCTGCTGATTGAGCCCACCGCTGACGTCAAGATCCGCCTGATTGCCGACTATGGCAAGATCGATGAAATCTGCTGCCAGACCAGCAACCTCGTAGTTGGCGGTGTTACGGCTCTGGCCATTGGCGGAGTGGGTGGCCGTTTCCCGACCGACTTCTTCAGCGACGACAACTTTCTCAATATTGTGCCCCGCAACGAAAATGAGAACTACGGCTTCTCGGGCCAGGTGGACTGGACATTCGGGAACCTTACGCTCACCTCTATTTCGGCCTATCGTGAATTGCGGAACGCCTTCACGCAGGACATTGACTTTACCAGCGCTGACATCGCGAATGAAACCCGCGATCAGGGCGTCGATACCTTCACGCAGGAACTTCGCCTGACCTCGGACTTCGATGGCCCAATCAACTTCCTGCTCGGCGGGTACTATTTTGACGAAAAGATCACGCAAGACAGCCTGCTCACTGTCGGTCGTGACTTCCGTAACTTTGCGGCGATCCAGGCTGCACCTGCTGCGCTGCTGCCGCCAAACCCCACACCTGCCCAGCGGATCGCTATCGGCAATGCTGTGCTGCGCAACGCGGAGACGGGCCTTGGCCTTCCGCTTGGGTCGATCCTTGGCGGCAACTTCCTGACCCGCGAGCGTTTTGCGGTCGACAACACATCATACTCGCTCTTCGGTACCATTGATTTCGAGCCGATTGACGGCCTCGTCTTCACTGCCGGTTTCAACTACACCGACGACAAGAAGGACTTCTCGATCGAGCTCGACGCGCTTGATCCGCTGGCCAACATCAACCTTGTTGACGCGTTTATCGCCGGTGCCACATCCGGCGCGGTGCGCAGCCGCGCGCAGTTCCAGGCTCTTCCGGCTGCGAACCAGGCGGCGTTGCTGGCGGCTGGGACCAACCCGGCGGTCAACCCGCTGCTCGGTCTGGCAGCGCTCCAGTTCCAGACCCCGTTCCCGGACGTGCCCAACGCGGTTGAGCCCGGCCGCACGCGGGATGACGAGCTCACCTATCTGCTGCGGGTCGCCTATCAGATCTCGAACGAGGTCAATGTCTATGCGAGCTATGCAACCGGCTTCAAGGCGAGCTCGATCAACCTGTCGCGCGACAGCCGTCCGCTGCTGAGCGACTTTACCCCTGGGCCGCGCGGTTCGACCTTTGCGGCACCTGCCTCGCCAATCGTCAATGCCGGCCTTGCCACCCCGAACCTCACCACTGGCACCCGCTTTGCCGGACCGGAAGAGGCGGAAGTCTACGAAATCGGGGTGAAGGCGCAGTGGGACGGCTTCGGCTTCAACCTCGCGCTGTTCGACCAGACCATCGAGGGCTTCCAGAGCTTCGCCTTCACCGGCCTTGGTTTTGCGCTCCAGAACGCAGGTCAGCAGTCGGTCAAGGGCTTCGAGTTTGACAGCACCATCCAGCCCGTTGACTCTTTGGTCCTGACCTTCGCTGCGACCTATCTGGATCCGGTGTTCGACGATTTCCCCGGCTCTGTGCTTGGCAATCTTTCGGGCCAGCGCGTCGGCGGCATCGCGGAATGGAGCCTGCGCACTTCGGCGACCCATACGCTTGAGTTCGGCAGCTCTGGCACCCGGCTCATCACCCGGGTCGATTACAGCCACGACAGCAGCACGCCGATCAACAACGGCTTGCCGACCTTCAACCGCGGGCTGCGTAACACACGGATCTTCGAGCGTGAGGTCAATCTGGTGAACGCCTCGATGACGCTGGCGCTGGAGAACGGTCTGGAAATCGGGGCCTTCGCGCGCAACCTGCTCGATGACCGCTTCATCAGCACCAACTTCGATGGTGTGGCCCAAGCGGGCACGGTGTCGGGCTATCCCAGCAACCCGCGCACCTTTGGCGGCCTCGTGCGCTTCCGCTTCTGATCGCTCACCAAGCGACCGAATGATGAAAGGCCTCGTACCACCCGTTGCGAGGCCTATCGTTTGGGCGTAAGCAGCGTCCTGCGACGCGACTTTTTTGTTTGCGTCATGCGACTGTGCATTGCATCCTGCGGGTGCGGGGGACATGGGCGCAAAGGGGATCATATGATTGATATCGGACGGGTGTTCTCGACCAGTTTTGCGATGCTGCGCGAACGGTTCTGGCCGTTGGTGGGGATGTGGGCGCTGTTTTTTGTGATCCAGATGGCTGGCGTCGTCCTGCTTAGCATCGGCCTTGCGGTTGTTGGCATAGCCGGGGGAGCGGCAGGGCTTGGCGCAGGGCTGGATGACCTATCAGCGCTCGCCGGACTGGGGATCGGGATGATCATTTTCATCGTCCTCTACTACGCCGCCTATATCGTCATCCTGCTCGCACAGCAGGCCGCGATGGTGGCGCTTGCGTCCCCGCTGGAAGACCCCTCATTTGGCGGCGCCTTGTTGCGCGGCTTCAAGAGCGCGCTGCCGTTTCTGGCGATCACCCTCCTGCTCATGCTTGCCTATCTGGCGATCGCCTTCGCTGTGGGTGCAGTATTGGGGGCGGTGGGCCTTGGCAGCGAGACCGCTAGCGGTTTTCTGGGTATCCTGATCGCGCTGCTGTTTGTGCCGGTGGCGATCTATTTTGGCTGCCGCTTTTCGGTGCTTGTTCCGGTCGTCGCGGTCGATCAGGTGTTCAGCCCGATTGCCGCGCTGCGCCGCTCATGGGCGCTGACCCGCGGCAAAGTGCTCCAGATTTTTCTCGCGCTGCTCTGCTTCATCCTGATTTCCGCAGTGGCGCTCGGCCTTCCGTTCGGGCTCATCTTCGGTGCCGTGTTTGCTGGCGGGGATGACCCGGCGGCCTTAGGGGGACTGGCCATTATCGGCTTTTTGCTGATGTTCCCGCTGTTTATCATCTATACCATTTACGCGTCGGCTTTCACCGCCTCGCTGCATAGCGAGGTGACCGATGGCGGGGCAGAGGCCCTGGAAGAGGTCTTTGCCTAAAGCTCTCGGAGCGCGCTTGCCGGTTTCGCCCGCAGCAGCGGAAGCGAGCCGGCGAGCGCAAAGCCCAGCACCACCACGGCGCCGAGCCCGAGCACGCCGAGAACCTCGCCCCAGTCTGGGAGCCAGTCGAACTCGAACAGCTGGGTGATCACCACCCATGCCAGCCCTCCGCCGAGCGCCAGTGCGACGAGCGAGAGCAGCGCGGCCAGCAAGCCATATTCAGCGAATTGCAGCAGCAGGATCTGCCGCCTGCTCGCGCCCAGCACGCGCAGCATCACCGTGTCATAGGTGCGCGCCGCCCGCGCCGCCGCAATCGCGCCAAGCAGCACGGCAAGACCCGCCAGCACCGTCACGGCTGCCGCCGCTAGCGTGGCAAGGCTCACTTGCTCAAGCAGCTTCCTCGCCTCGACCAGAATGCCGCCGACTTCGATCACCGAGCTCGATGGCATGTCCTTGACCAGCGCCCGCAGCAATTTCCCGCGCGCCGCCGGGTCGGCATTGTCGGGCAGGTCGATGCTGGCGACGAGATTGTGCGGCGCATCGGCGATCGCATTGCGGCTGAACACGAGGATGAAGTTGAAGCCCATGCTCTCCCAGTCGATCTCGCGCAGCGAGGCGATGCGGGCGGTGCGCTCGACCCCGAGGATGCCGACCGTGAGGTAATCGCCCACCTCGAGATCGAGCGCGCGGGCGAGTTCGGCGTCGATCGAGACCAGCGGCTCGCCCTTGTGGAACGGGCTCCACCATTCGCCTGCAACCAGCCGGTTGCCTTGGGGAAGTTCGTCGGCATAGGTCAGCGCACGCTCGCCGCGCAGGGCCCAGGCGCCGTCAGGGATTTCGTCAAGATCGGCGACGCGGGTGAGCTTGTCCTTGGGGCCATAGGCGAGAACTGCGCCGCGCATGGTCGGCACGGTGCGGATACCGGCCTTGGGGAAGTCCTGCTGGATCAGCGCGAAGAAGCGCGGCTCTTTGGCTGGCGGCACATCGAGCACGAAATAGTCGGGTGCCTCGCGTGGCACGCGCTGGGCGATATTGCCATCAATCGCGCTCTGCACCGCGGCCAGCAGGACAAAAGCCGCAAGCCCGAAGCCGAGCGCTGTCACCAGCGCTCCGGTCGGCGCGCCGGGGCGATGGATATTGGCGAGCGCACTGCGCAGCAGCGGATTGGCCGGGCGCGGCAAGCGGCGCGCCAAGCGCTGGATCGCCCAGCCAAGCCCCGCCAGCAGCAGCAGCGCGCCGCCAGCACCGAGCAGGAACCCGCCCGACAGCAACGGCTGCGCGGTGGTGAGGAGCGCCAAGCCGCAGATCGCCGCAAGGCCAAGCGCGGTCGCCAGCAAAGCCCGCTTGTCCCGCGCCAGCGGCACGATCCCTGAACGCATCAGCGCCATCGCTGGAAAGGTGCGAGCGCGCAGCAAGGGCGCGGCAGCAAAGGCGAAAGCCACCAGCAGGCCATAGGAGGCGGCGAGCAGCAACGCGGGCGGCGAGACGATAAACCCGCTCTCGACCGGCAACAGGCCTTGCAGCGCGCCTGCCAGCAGCGGGGTCACCGCCACCCCAGCGACCAGCCCGGCAAGGCTGCCCACCAGCGCCGCCACCCCGATCTGCATCGCATAGATGCGCACAATGTCACCCGAGGTCGCCCCCAGCACCTTGAGCGTGGCGATGCTCGCGCGGCGTTGATCGAGATAGGACGAGACTCCGCCGGCAATCCCGATCCCCGCGATCACCAGCGCGGCAAGGCCCACCAGCGTCAGGAAGTCGCTCATCTGGCGCACAAAGCGGTCAGCGCCGGGCGAGGCGCGGTCGCGCGTGCGGATGTCGAACCCGGCCGCCGGGAAGGTCTTGGTCAGTGCCTCTTCGACCAAGCTGGGATCACGCGCAGGGTCGGCAAAGGCGATGCGGTGCTTGCTCTGGTAGAGCGATCCCGGTTGCAGCAGCCCGGCCTCAGCGGGGATGCCCTCGGCAACGATGATGGTCGGGCCAAGCTGGAAACCTTCGGACAGGCGGTCAGGCTCGTCCTTGATGATGCCAGCGACCCGCAGTGTTACGGTGCCGACCTTGAAGTTGTCGCCCACCTTGATCCCGAGCCGTTCGAGCGCGGTTTGCGCGATCCACGCATCCTTGCCCGAAGGCGCGCCAACCCTCTTGCCGTCGGTCAGCAACAGGGTGCCGAACATCGGCCACTTGGCATCAACGGCTTTCAGTTCGATCGGCGCGGCCGCATCGGGCGTGCTTGCCATGGCTTGCATGCGGTAGCCGCTGGAGATTGTGCCATATTGCGCAAGCGCGGTGCGTTCGTCGGGCCGCAAGGTCCGTTGCCACACCTCGACCTCGAGATCGCCGCCGAGCAAGGCCTGCCCGCTTGAGGCCAGCTCACGCTCGATTGCCGAGGTTAGCGTGCCGATCGCGGCGAGCGCAGCGGTGCCGAGGAAGATGCACACCAGCAGCAGCCGCAGGCCCCGGAAACGCGCGTTCAAGTCACGCCGAGCGATTGCCCAGGCTGTCGCCAGCGGAAGGTTCATGCGGTTGCTGACGTCTGCGCGCGGGTGTCCGAGACGATCACGCCGTCCGCCATCGTCAACACCCGCTCGCAGCGGGCTGCAAGGCTCGCATCATGGGTGATGATCAGCAGCGTTGCCCCGGTCTCTGCACGGCGGGCGAACAGCAGCTTGATGATCTCCTCACCGGTCGCGGCATCAAGATTACCGGTCGGCTCGTCAGCAAAGATCAGATCAGGGCGCGGTGCGATGGCGCGGGCGATGGCGACACGCTGCTGCTCGCCGCCCGAGAGCTGGGTGGGGTAGTGCCCGGTGCGGTGCCCAAGGCCGACGGCTTCCAGCTCCGCCAGCGCGCGCGGGCTCGCGTCCGCCATCCCGGCCAGTTCCATCGGGGTGGCGACATTTTCGGCCGCAGTCATGGTCGGGAGCAGGTGGAACGCCTGCAGCACAATGCCGATCCGGCCTCTGCGAGCGGCAGCGAGGCCATCCTCATTAAGCGTGGTGAAGTCAGCGCCCGCAACGCTCAGGTCCCCGCCGCTGGCGCGTTCGAGGCCGGAGAGCACCGCCATCAGCGAGCTCTTGCCCGAGCCCGAGGGGCCAAGCAACGCGACAACCTCGCCGCGCGGAATATCAAGGTCGATACCCCGCAGGATCGTCACGGGCGACGCGGCATCGCCCAGGGTGAGGGTAAGATTGCGGGCGCTAATCGCGAGAGAGGGGCTTGTCACAAGGTTCCGATGGCATAGGTGGGGGTCAGCAACAAGCTACAGCTAGGATGGGCTTGCGGATGCACAAGCACGGTTGGTCGAATATTGCGGCATTCGGGGCGGTCGCGCTGGCGCTGACTTTGACGCTTGTGGGGTGCAGCGACGCAGCGGAAGCGCCGACAGCGCCAGCCGTTGAAGTGGCGGAGGACGGCCAGCCTGCACTCCCGGCGATCCCGGTGATGGGGCCGCAGCGCAACATCGTCGCTTTTGGTGACAGCCTGTTTGCAGGCTATGGGGTCGATCCGAAAGACGCCTATCCGCAGAAGCTGGAAGCGGCGCTGCGCGCCAAGGGCATCAATGCCAAGGTCGCGAATGCCGGCGTTTCCGGCGATACCACAGCGGCGGGGCTGCAGCGGCTGGAGTTTACGCTGAAGGAGCAGCAGAGCCCGCCTGCGCTGCTTATTCTTGAGCTGGGGGGCAATGATCTGCTGCGCGGGCTCTCGCCCACCGAGAGCCGGGCCAACCTCGGCCAAATGCTGGCTATCCTACAGCAGCAGAAGGTGCCAGTCTTGCTGATGGGCATGCGCGCCCCCCCCAATTACGGGCCGGACTATCAGTCGCAGTTTGATGCGATGTATGGTGATCTGGCCAAGCAATATGGGGCGGCGCTGATCCCGTTCTGGCTTGAGGACATCTACCGCGATCCGGCGCTGTTTCAGGCTGACAAGATCCACCCCACTGCCGAGGGGATCGAGAAGCTGGTGGGATCGACCCTCGACGTGGTCGAGCAGGCCTTGCCACCGGTAAAATAAAGGATTTTCAGAGAGTTGGTGATTTTCTTGGTCGTTTCAGGCCAGGATTAGCCGCGTCTAGACCCCTGTTAGACCCCACTTAGACCCCCGCTAGACCCGCTCTACACCCCCGCCAGACACCCGCCAAATCGCTGATTCTGCGCGGATCGCCTCGAATGGGGCGAGTTCGGTGCCGGTCATCCAGACCTGCGCTTTGCCCTCCCGCAATCGCCGGAACAGCTCGGTGCGGCGTAGCGGATCGAGATGGGCGGCTACCTCGTCAAGCAGCAGCACACTGGGTCTTCCCGCCGCCGCGAGGATCCCTTGGGCCAGGGTAATGGCGATCAGCATGGCCTTCTGCTCGCCGGTCGAACAGGTCGCTGCGGGCTGGCCTGTAGAGGCCATTTTTACTTGTAATTCATCACGTTGTGGGCCTGTGAGCGCGCGCCCAGCGGCTCTGTCACGCGGCCGATTGCGGGCAAGTTCGGCGCGCAAGGCGGTCCCGTCGAGGGGACCGCCGGGGAGGTAAGTGAGCTGGGGGCGGGCAAAGGGTTCCGGGGGCAGGGCGGACAGCTCGTCCGCGAGCCGGAGCACAAGATCGCTGCGCGCGCGCCCCACCGCCGTGCCGTGGTCTGCCGCCTGTGCTTCAACCGCATCGAGCCAGCGCGGATCGCCATTATTTTCCAGTAACTTACCCCGTTCGCGCAAGGCAGTTTCGAGGGCGTTGACCCGCCGCGCATGATCGGGCGCAATCGCCAGTGCCATGCGGTCCATGAACCGTCGCCGCGCACCGGCGCTTTCGGTGAAAAGCCCGTCCATTGAAGGGGTTAGCCAGCTGATAGCGAGCCATTCCGCCAAGCTTGCGGCGCTCGCCGCCGCGCCATTGACCCGCACCAGGCGTCGCCCCGGCTGTCCGGCCTCGGTATAGCTCCCGAGCCGCGCAGACACCGTTCCCGCTTCGCTGAGGCTCGCGCCGATCGCGAAGGCCAGCGCGGGATGATCGGCCGCGGTCCGCCGCGCCAGATCGCCAAGGTTCGCGCGCCTGAGCCCGCGTCCGGGTCCAAGTAACGATAAAGCTTCAAGAATATTGGTCTTGCCCGCCCCGTTCTCACCGACCAGCAGGTTGAAATGGGCGGTTTCGCCGAGCGCGCTTTCCGCATGATTGCGGAAGTTTTCAAGGCTGATGCGGCTGAGTGCCATTGCCTGAGGGCGCGTAGCGGGAGGCGGGCGGTTTGGCCAGTCTCGGGATCCGGGAAAACATCGATCCCAACTGTTGGGAAAAAATCCCAAGCTTTCGATCGGCTGAGTAACATGTTTGCGCTGCGAAAGTATCGACACCGTGGAATTCCGACATTTTTCGAGTTTGGCACGCGCCATGCAGAGTGTTTGGCATCCCCGGGATGGGCCCGGAACAACGCAAGAAACACCAAAGGAGACTTCACATGACCACCATCGCCGCCTCGAACCGTCTGCTCGCCGCCGCTTTCTCGCTGGTCCTTTCGGCCACCGCGTTCGCTTACGCGATCATCCCCGCCAGCCCGACGCTGATCGCCTGATCAGCCTCCCTCACGCCCTGAAAGGAAACCCAAAAATGTTCAATTCCGATACCTCCGCTCGCTTCGCCTCGGCTGCCTTCGCAGTTGTTTTCACGGTTGCCAGCTTTGCCTATGCGATCGTGCCCGCTACCCCTGGCCTGACCGCCTGACCCGCCAACCGGAGACTGACTGACATGAGCAACATTACTGGCCCGTCCGGCGGCAAGCCGCCCAGCCGCAGCTTCCGCCTCGACAAGTCCAATGGCAAGGTCTTTGGCGTATGCGCCGGAATTGGTGACTATTTTGGCATTGATACCATGCTGGTGCGCGTCGGCTTCGTGCTCGCCACGCTGTTCGGCTTCGGCAGCCCGGTGCTGATCTATCTCGCGGTCGCGCTGATCGCCGATTGAGAGGGGCTGCGCGCCCCTCTCGCTTGTCTCACATCGCGCTGATGCCGCCATCGAGCTTGAGTTCAGCGCCCGTCATGAACCGGCTTTCATCGCTCGCGAGATAGACCACCGCATTAGCAATATCATTGGGTTCACCGACAAATTTCAGCGGTATCTGCCGCGCCAGCTTCTCCATGAGCACACCCTTGTCGAGCGCATGCTCCTTTGCCGTGCCATCCAGGATCGGCGTATCCACAAATGTCGGGTGCACCGAATTGCAGCGGATATTCATGCTCTTCTTGGCGCAGTGCAGCGCAATCGACTTCGACAGCATCCACACTGCCGCCTTCGAGGCATTATAGGCGGGCATGGTGTCGCTCGCGATCAGCCCGGCGATCGAGGAAATGTTGATGATCGAGCCCGGCGCGTGTTCGCGCATCAGCGGGAGTGCCTTCTGGCAGCCGTGGAAGATCGAATTGACGTTGATGTCGAAGCAGCGCTGCCAGTCGGCAAAGGCGCAGGTCTCGATGTTTCCCGCAACCCCGATCCCGGCATTGTTGACCAGCACATTGAGCCCACCGAGCTGTTCGCGCGCGGCATCGACCGCGGCTTCCCATTGGGCGGGATCGGTCACGTCGTGGGCGATGCTATAGGCTGTGCCCCCGCCAAGCTCTGCGTTGATGATCGCCGCAGTCTCGGCTGCACCGGCGCCATTAATGTCGGTGGCCAGCACCCGCGCGCCTTCCTGCGCGAGGCGGATGCAATGTGCCCGCCCCAGGCCTTGCGCGCCGCCGGTTCCGAGGGCCAGCTTGCCCGCTACTCGTCCTGTCATGATCTAATCCTCTCCCAGAAATCCCGGTGTCAACAGCATCGCTATGCGCACATCGACGGCATGGCCCGCCCGCCGCCATTCGGCAACGAAGCGCGCCAGATCGCGCAAGGCAACGCGGTGGACGATGATATTCTCGCCTTCGGTGCCACCGCCTTTGCTCACTCGGTCAAGGGCGGTCGCCTTCAGCAGCGTGAAGCACTCTGAGACCATGCCGGGTGAGGAATAGAATTCGCCCAGCACCTCGAGCTTGCCTGCGCGGTAGCCGGTTTCTTCCTCAAGCTCGCGCATAGCCGCAGTAGCAGCATCCTCACCTTCGCCCCCGGCATCATCGCCGACGAGCCCGGCAGGAATCTCGAGGCTGAAGCGCCCGAGCGGCACACGGTACTGGCTGACGAGAATGACGTGGCGCGTGCCGTCAGGGTCCTGATCGAGCGCAATGATGGCAGCGGCACGAATGCCGCGCGCACGGCCCACATATTCCCACCGGCCGCGTTTCTTGGCGGTGATGAAACGCCCCTCCCACATCACCTCTTCAGGAAGGTCAGCGTCGCGGTCTCGTTCCAAGGGGTGCTCCGTCGGGCAGGCAGGGATCGCCCTTCGACAGGCTCGCGAGGCAAGGGTCAAGAGCCTATTTGGCTAGACTTCGATCAACCGGTCAGGAAGTTCGTTTGCGTCGTCGCTGCCGCGCGGGAAATGCTCGGCAAGCACGTGTCCAACATCGCTGATACCGACCGCCAGCCCTTCCGCCACGGCACCTTTCCGGATATGGGCCAGCATATCGCCCATCGCCTCGCCCCACACCTCGGCGGGAACCTTGGCGGCAATGCTCTCATCGGCGACAATCTCCGCGCGGTGCTCGCGCATCGAGAGGTAGATCAGCACGCCGGTTCGCCCAGTGGTGCGCGCCTGTGCGCCGACCTTGAACTGACGCACGGCTTGGTTGTGGACACGGATGGTCTTCGTCGGTCCCGGGATCAGCGCGTATTTGAGCGGAAGCCATAGCTGGAGCAGCACGACCACAAGGAACATGATCAGCCCCAAGCCGATCACCGTGCTGGCGAGCTCGCCCGTGGTCCATTCATGGCCCCACCCGGCGAAAGAGGCATCCCACGCGTCGAGGAAGGGGCTGGGGAAAGCAGCGAAAATGCTCATGATCGTGAAAGCTGAACCCGCTGCCCACATCAGGGCAACGTCGGTATAGCCATCGCTGGCTTCGGTCAGCACCGTGACGATCTCGCCCGAGGTCGCGCTTTCGGCCGCGGTCACAGCATCGCTCACCAGCTTGCGTCCGGCATCGTCGAGATAGGCCATGGCTACCATCCTCCCGAGGCGCCGCCGCCACCCGAAGAACCGCCGCCAAAGCCGCCGAAGCCGCCGCCACCGCCCCAGTCGCTGCCGCCGCCCCAGTCACTGCCACCACCGCCGCTGTTGTTGATAAGCCCGCGCGCAATGGCACTGCCGACTTCCCACAGGATGATGTCGCGCGCCGTATCGCCAAGGTCGCGGCTGCCCCATGGGCCAGTGCCCTTGGAACGATATTTCCTGCGTCGCCCGCGCCTTACCAGCCACGGCAGGACGAAGAAGAAGAACATGAAGAACCAGATCAGCACGCCGAACGGAATGCCACCGTCGCTGCGGTTTTGCTGAGCCTTGGCCGCTTGCGCGGCCTCCTCGATCACGACGGCGTCTTCCAGGCTCTTGGCGAAGTGAGCGAGGATCGCAACGACCCCACCGGTCACACCCACACCGAAATTGCCTTCCTTTAAGCGCGAAGCGAT
>JBJTTE010000007.1:0-7815 GCA_046080005.1 Erythrobacter sp. | reverse complement strand
AGATCAGGCAATTTTACATTTATCAACTTTCCATTGGCTAATTCTCACCTCTAGTAATAGCCGCTGACCGTCGGCGGGGGCGTGCGAAGTGCCGAGGATGCGCGCGCGCTGCTGCTGGCGGGGGCGGACAAGGTGGCGGTGAATAGCGCCGCCGTCGCCCGGCCCGAGCTGGTCGGCGAGATCGCGCAGAAGTTCGGCAGCCAGTGCGTCGTCGCCAGTGTCGACGCGCGCCGGACGCCGCGCGGGAACTGGGAAATCTTCACCCATGGCGGCCGGAAACCGAGCGGCACCGACGCGGTCGAATATGCGCGCAAGGTCGCTGATCTGGGCGCAGGCGAGCTGCTCGTTACCTCGATGGATGGTGACGGGACGCAGCGCGGCTACGACCTTGATCTGACCCGCGAGATCGCGGACAGCGTCAGCGCGCCGGTGATAGCGAGCGGCGGCGTGGGAAGCCTTCAGCACCTGGTTGAGGGCGTCACCAAAGGCCATGCCAGCGCGGTGCTCGCCGCCTCGATCTTCCACTTCGGCCATCACACCATTGCAGAAGCACATGCCGCCCTGCGCGCAGCGGGGCTTCCGGCGCGCGGCGTTTGAAGGCAAGGTAGCGTGATGGACACCCTTTTCCGCCTCGAAGCGACCATCGCCCAGCGCCTTACGGCCTCGCCGGACACAAGCTACGTGGCGAAGCTCAATGCCAAGGGGTTGAACAAAATCGCCCAGAAGCTCGGCGAGGAAGCGACTGAGGCGGTGATCGCCGCGCTCGCCGGGGACGAGGCCGAGTTGGTGGGCGAGGCGGCCGATGTGATCTTCCACCTGATGGTGTTGCTCGCCGCAAAGGGCGTGGCGCTGGACAGCGTGCTCGCCGAACTCGATCGCCGCGAGGGGCTGTCCGGCCTCGCCGAAAAAGCTTCCCGTTCGGAGTAACCCATGCCGATTGACCCGACCCTGCCTTACGACGACGACAATATCTTCGCGAAGATCCTGCGCGGCGAAATTCCTTCGCGGAAGGTCTACGAGGACGACTGGGCCTTCGCGTTCGAGGACATCAACCCTCAGGCTGCAGTTCACACGCTGGTGATCCCCAAGGGACGCTATGTCAGCTGGGACGATTTCAGCGCCAAGGCCAGCGATGCGGAGATCGGCGGCTTTGTCCGCGCGGTGGGCGAAGTTGCGCGGATGAAGGGTCTGGTCGAGCCCGGCTACCGCCTGCTTGCCAATATTGGCCAGCACGGCGGGCAGGAAGTGCCACATCTCCACGTGCATATCTGCGGCGGCCAGCCGCTCGGGCCGATGATTGCGCGGCGCTAGCCCTTTTCTTGGGGCGTTCGGCCACAATTCATTGAGGAAACCCCAAGAGCCGCCTTTGCAGGGAATCCTTGCTCGGCTAGGTGGCAATCAATGACCTCTCCCCATCCTCCCGGCGGCATCCTTGATGGTGCGCGGCATCTCTACGCCGTGCGCGTCTATTATGAGGATACCGACCTTTCGGGGATCACGTACCACGCCAATTATCTGCGCTGGTTCGAGCGTGCCCGGTCTGACCTGCTGCGCCTGCTTGGGATTGACCAGCGCGCCGCGATCGAGGCGGGCGCCAAGGGAGGAGATGGCGGTGCCTATGCGCTCTCCGAGATCAACCTCAAGTATCTCAGGCCTGCCAAGCTTGATGACGATGTGGTGATCGAAACCCGCTGCACCGAGCTTGGTGCGGCCTCCTGCCGGATGCACCAGATCGCGCGGCGCGGCGGCGAGGATCTGTGCGAGGCGCATCTGAGGGTGGGCTTCATCACGCTTGATGGACGCCCGCGCCGCCAGCCCGCTGCATGGCGGGCCGCTTTCCAGACTTTCATGAACAAGGACCTTTGATCCCGTGACGCTCGCTCTGCTCACCGCTGCCGCCCCTGCTCCGACCCGGCTTGATCCGGTCGAGCTGTTCTTGCAGGCTGACATCATTGTGCAGGCGGTGATGGTGGGGCTGATCTTGGCGAGCATCTGGGTATGGATGATCATTATCTCCTTCTCGCTGCGGATCAGCGGTTTGGGCAAGAAGTCGCGCGAATACGAGGCCGAGTTCTGGGAGCAGCGCGACCGCGAGGCCCTGCTGACCAAGCAGGTCAGGAAAGAGGTCCCGGCCGCGCGAGTTGCGGCGGCCGGGCTTGACGAATGGCGCAAGTCTAACGCCAAACAGCCGGTCGACCGTGATGCCACTCGCCAGCGGATCGCCGCCGCGATGGACAGCCAGATCGCCGAGGAAGCCGATGAGCTTTCGGGGCGCTTGAACTTCCTTGCCACGGTGGGCTCGGTCGCGCCCTTCGTCGGCCTGTTCGGCACGGTGTGGGGGATCATGAACTCCTTCTTTCAGATCGGCGCGCAGCAGAGCGCGAGCCTTGCTGTTGTGGCGCCCGGCATTGCCGAAGCGCTGTTTGCCACAGCCATCGGTCTGTTCGCCGCGATCCCGGCGGTGATCGCCTATAACCGCTTCGGCGGTTCGGTTGACCGATACGAGGCCGGGCTCCAGCGCTTTGCTGACAAGTTGCACAATGGCCTCAGCCGCGAGTTGGACCGGGCATGATGGTATTTTGGTGTTCCGCATCGCCTCCGCGTTGCGAAATCCTCGCTCATGCGACCTTGCGGTCGCGTCGCTGCGGGCGGGCGCCAGAGTGCTTGGGCGCCCTTGCGGCGGCTGTGCCGCCGATGGGAGCTGACTGATGGGTATGGGTGTTGCCTCATCCTCGCGTCGCCGGGGCAAGCGCAGCCGTCGCGCGGCGATGTCCGAGATCAACGTCACGCCGCTGGTCGACGTGATGCTGGTGCTGCTGATCATCTTCATGGTAACAGTTACGCTGCCCGCCGTCGGCGTGCCGGAGGAACTGCCCGAAAGCCGCGCGGCCCCGGTCGAGGAAAAGCCCGATCAGATCACCGTCTCGATCGATCGCGCGGGGGTGATCTATATCGAGGATGATGCTGTCGCAGCGGGCGGGCTGCCGACCGCGCTTGCGGCGCTTGGTCGGGAAGGCGAGCAGCCGCTGATCGTGCTGCGCGGCGACCGCAGCCTCGATTATGGCCGGGTGATGGCGGTGATGGGCGAGTTGGGCCGTGCGGGCTTCACCTCGATCTCGCTGGTCACCGATGGTTCAGTTTCGGCTCCATAGTCCGGGCGAAGTGATGGGTGAGATCGCGCTCCGCAATGACGAGATGGTCGGCCTCGGCGCCGCAGTCGTGCTGCATGGTGCGCTGGTCGCCGTGTTGCTGATGCAGACGGTGCGCAGCGAGGTTTCGGTCTTTCCTGGCCGGATGAATGTCAGCCTTACGACCGAGGTCGGCCTCGAAGCGGCGTCACCTGATCTGGTGCCCGAAAGCCGCGCAGCAATTGCGCCAACATTGTCTGACAATGCGGCACCTGCACCCGCGCCCGCGACAGCAAAGCCTGAACCTGCTGTGCGTGTTGTTCCAACCCCGCCCCCCAAGCCTTCGGCAAAGACTGCCGCTCCGCAGCCACCAGTCCCCACCCGCGATCGATCACGCCCGGATCGCGCCCCGCCCCGACAAGCCGCGGCCACCCCGCCCAAGACGCCAACCAAGACCGGTGGCAGCCGCATCGGCGATGACTTCCTGGCGGGCAAGGGCAGCTCGACCAGCACCAAGGAAACCCGCGCCCCTGCAGCGAGCTTCGGAGCCACGGAGGCAGCCGATTTGCGCTCGGCTATCTCGCGGCAGATCAAGAAGAATTGGACTGCCCCCAACGGCGTTGATGCAGAAAAGTTGGTTTCAGTGGTAAGCTGGAAGCTCAATGAGGATGGCACGCTCAAGGGTCGCCCAACCTGCCGTACCAGCCCCGGCAGCATCACCGAAAGCAACCGTCCGCAAGCAGCCCTTCATTGCGAACGGGCAATTCGCGCTGTTCAGCTTGCTGCCCCTTTCAAGCTGCCTGAGCAGTTCTATAGTCGCTGGGACGATCTCGAATGGCAATTCGACCGAAGGCTCTGACATGACCAAGACCTATCTTCTTTACCTCTCCGCAGCGCTTGTGAGCCTTCCTGCTGCTGCGCAGGATCTCGGCGCGCCAATTGGCGAAGATCAACAGGTCGAAAGCGTTGGAATCGAGGGCGAAGATGATGGCCCGCTGCGCGGCACTGTCACTGATGAAAGCGCTTGGTCCGATATCGGCATCGCCATCCCCGCCTTCGCCACGGATCGCGAGCGCGCGACCCCCGCTAACGAGGCTGGCACCGGTGCGCTCGGGCGCGAAGTTGCCCGCGTGATCACCGCCAATCTCAGGAACAACGGCCTCTTCAAGCCGGTCGGCCCCGATAATCTGCCGCTGCCCGGCTTCGCGCAGGTCCGCGCGCCGGCCTATAGCACATGGAGCGGGCAGGGGGCCGAGATGCTCGTGCAGGGGTATGTCACGGCGCGCGATGATGGCAGGCTGGTGGTTGGCTGCTATCTCTATGACGTCGCGCTGCAGCAGCAGCTGGTGCGCGAGGGCTGGGTGGTTGCACCTGCCGACTGGCGGCGCGCGGCGCACAAGTGCTCTGACCTCATCTTCTCGCGGCTGACCGGCGAAAGCCCGTTCTTCGACAGCCGTATCGCCTATATCGCTGAAACCGGACCCAAGGATCGCCGGGTCAAGCGGCTGGCGGTGATGGACAGCGACGGCGCCAACCACCGCTTCCTCACGCTTGGCAGCGCCACCGCGCTGACCCCGCGCTACTCACCCGATTACGGCAAGATCCTCTACCTGTCCTATGTCGACGGCAATCCGCGCATCTATGTCTACGATATCGGCACCGGCAAGCAGACGCTGGTGACCGAGAACCGCAACCCGACCCTCGCCCCGCGCTGGTCGCCCGATGGCAAGTCGATCCTCTATTCGATGGCGGTGGCGGGCAATACCGACATCTACCGCGTCCCCGTAACGGGTGGCACAAGCGTCCGCCTGACCGACACGCCGGGGATCGACGTTGGCGGCAGCTTCTCGCCGGATGGCAGCAAAATCGTGTTTGAGAGCGACCGATCAGGCAGCCAGCAGTGTTATGTGATGGATGCTGATGGCAAGAACCAGAAGCGGATCAGCTTTTTCGGCGGGCGCTGCGCCACGCCTGAATGGAGCCCGCGCGGTGATCAGATCGCTTTCACGCGGATTGCTGGCGATTTCAACGTCGCAGTGATGAACACTGGCGGTGGGGGCGTGCGCGTGCTGACCGGGGGGTGGCAGGACGAGGCCCCGACCTGGGCACCCAATGGCCGCATTATCCAGTTCTTCCGCACCGAGCGCAACTCCGGGCGCTCGGGCATTTGGCAGGTCGATCTGACCGGCCAGAACGAGCGCCGCCTGCCGACCCCCGTCGATGCCTCTGACCCTGCCTGGGGCCCGATCCGGCCTTAAATCCTCTCGAAAGGAACAAAAGCGATGAATACCAAGCTTGCGACAATCGTGCTCCTCGCCTCGGCCACTGGTCTTGCCGCCTGCGCCAAGAAGGCGCCCGACACGCTCCCGCCCGAGCCGGTCCAGAGCTCAAGCCAAGCCCTGCCGCCCGCCCCGCCCGTGCAGCCGACTGGCCCCGGCGTCGGTACTCAAGGGCACTTCGCGGCAGCGGTCGGTTCGTCGACCACGATCTATTTCGACACGGATCGCTATAATGTGGATTCTCAAGATGCCGCCGCGCTGCAGGCACAGGCGCAGTATTTCGCGCGCTATCCCCAGATCACCTTCACCATTGAAGGCCATGCCGACGAGCGCGGCACCCGCGATTATAACCTCGCGCTAGGTGAACGGCGCGCCAATGCCGCCAAGGCCTATCTCGTCAGCCTGGGCGTCGATACAAACCGCATTTCGGTGTTGAGCTATGGCAAGGAGCGCCCGATGGCGCTGGCCTCAAACGAGGCAGCATGGGCGCAGAACCGCCGCGCTGCCTCGGTCATCATCAATTGACCGTCAGCCCTTGACCGTCAGCCCTGCAGCACGCTGGGCGAAAGCTCTGCGTGCTGCGCCGCCAAGGGCGCTTCAACGCCAGCCAGATCGCGCGCTGCGCTGACCATGCACAGCCCCGCCAGCGCGAGCACGCAGAAGAAGCTGGAAAGGGTCAATTGCTGGCTCATCTCGGGGTCTTTCAATCGCGGCGCGATCATCGCCACTTGTGGTAGTTTTGCAATGCAACATTTCACATTGCAACTGGTTCCCGCATTGTGATGCCTTTCCTTGTTGCTCCACTGTGCTTAGATTGAGCGCGTAATGCCTTCGACCAACGACATGAGCTCCCGCAACTGCGGTGATGGCCGGTGAGCCGGGCGAAGCGTTCGCTCGACTGGGGTTTCCCGCGGTGGCGGGCCTATGGTGCGTCGCAAGAGGCGACCAATGTGCGCATTTGCGACCGTTATGGCTGCAATGAGCCAGGCACGTGTCCCGCGCCCAAGGCTCCGGGCAGCCGGGAGCGATGGTATTTCTGTCAGAAGCACGCCGCGGAATACAACGCCAAGTGGGATTATTTCGAAGGCCTCGAACAGGCCGAACGGGAAGAACGCGCCCGCGCCGAACGCCGCGAGAATGCCGGCTATGCTGAAGCAGCGCATTATGGCTGGGCGGAATCGGGCGACGGCTCGCGCAGCGCTGATGAAATGCGCGCGCTCGAGGTGCTGGGGCTGGAGGCCGATGCCGATTTCGATCTAGTCAAGAAGGCCTACCGCGCCCGCGCCAAGGAAGTGCATCCCGACGTGAGGCCGGGCGATGCCGAAGCAGCCAAGCAATTCCAGCTGATCCAGACCAGCTATGAAGTCCTGCGCGTAGCCGAAGAGCGACGCGAATGGCGGGGGTAATGCGCTAGGCGCTTGGACCCGCGAACCCTTTGCCTTTGCTGTCGATTTGCGGATCGGGGCTGTCGTTCCACCAGGCGACGTCTTTCCATGGTCGGACATCGACCTCGTGGCTCCAGCAATTGCGCGGCTGGTGGGCAAGGTGCCAATAGGTTTCGGCTAGCGCTGCTGGATCGATGATCCCGTCAGGGCCCTTGTTGGTCTTGAAGGTCTCGTATCTATCGCCAAGCAGCTTGCCGAGCGTGTCGGGGGCATCGACCGCCCCGTCCACCACCACATGGGCGACATGGACGCCTTTGGGCGCGAACTCGGCGTTCAATGTCTGGCACAGCATCCGCCGTCCGCCCATCGCGGCGGCATGGCTGTGCTGCCCGGCATTGCCGCGCATCGCCGCCGTAGCCGAGGTGACGAGCAGCGTGCCATGCACGCCTGTCTTGGCCCGCTCGACCATCGCCGGAAACAGCGCATGGGCGAGGCGGAAGACACCATAGGTCCCGAGCCGCCAGCCAAGCTCGAAGATGCGATGCGGGGTCTGGTCAAGCGCGCGGTTCCCGATCTGCGCACCGAGGTTGTAGAGCGCGCAGTGGATCGGGCCTATGTCGCGTTCGGTCCGCTCGACCAATTCCTCGATCGCCCCGTCCTCGGCGGCGTTATGCAAGGTGCCAGAGGCAGAGCCACCCGCCGCTTCGATCTGGCCGATCATGCGCGCCAACCCGTCTGCGTCGCTGCGCCGGGCAAGCATCGCATGGTAGCCCCCGGCAGCAAATCGCATGGCAGCATTGCCACCGATCCCTGCGCCTGCACCGATGACGAGAAACACGGGCTTGCGGCTGTCGGTCATGACGAGTTCCTCCCTCTCACTGCCCGAGGGCTAACGGCGCTGTCATGCGCTTGCAAGCGAACCACGGTATCACCCTTTAGAAAAGGGCAGATTGGCGACGCGCGCGCGAGCCGCCACTCTCTGCCCAAGCCGCAAGAGCTTCACGGGCCGCACACAACCGCAAT
>JBJTTE010000006.1:0-5889 GCA_046080005.1 Erythrobacter sp. | reverse complement strand
CCGAAGACCTGGACGAAGTGCTCGCGCTTCAGCGCCGCTACCGGTTCCGGCCTGAACGGGTGTTCCTGATGGCGGAGGGCACCGACAGCGCGACGCTGCGCGCGCGGCAGGTGTGGCTGGCCGAGCTTTGCGTGAAGCATGGCTTCTGCATGTCGGACCGGATGCATATTCACTTGTACGGGGATACGCGGGGAACGTGATTGACCCGGCTAGGTCGGGCCCACCCCTCGGCCCTCAAGGAGGCGGGAGGGGTTAGGGGCGGGACAAATTACCCCTGGCTCCGCCAGCGCATCACCACGCGTTCGATCAGTTCCTTCTCGCCGCCGCCGGTGTTCCACAATTCCGCAAAGCTCGGGTCATCGGAAGCCGGGCGCTTGTACTCTTCAAGATCATCGAAAGCGACGCGGATCGGGATCGCCACACCCTCGCCGCAGATGATGCACTCGCGGTTGCGCAGCGCAGGGATCGAATCCAGAAAGCCGCGCGCGCCTTCGGGCATCGCGGCCCGCACGAAGGCCTGGTCGCGTTCGTTGTTGAGACGCATCGAAATGATCGTGCCGCACTGCGACAGAACACCTTCGGCAAGGTCGGAAGGACGCTGGGTGATGAGGCCCAGCGAAATGCCGTATTTGCGGCCGTCCTTGGCGATGCGGCTGAGGATCTTGCCGACCGAGGAGCCATCAGCGTTCTTCTCGTTCGGCACGTAGCGGTGCGCTTCCTCGCACACCAGCAGCACCGGCCTTGTGTTGTCGTCGCGACCCCAGATGGCAAAATCGAAGACGAGGCGCGAGAGCACCGCCACCACGGTCGAAGTGATGCCAGAGGGCACGCCCGACACGTCGATGATCGAGATCGGCTTGCCTTCGCCCGGCATGCGGAACACCTTGCCGATGAAATCGGCCATGGTGTCGCCCACCAACAGGCCCGAGAACATGAACTGATAGCGCGGATCGGCCTTAAGCTCGTCCAGCTTCTGCTTGATCCGCCTGTAAGGCGCGCTCGAAGTCGCCTTGTCGAGACGGCCCATCTCGTCCTGCAGGATGTTGCCGAAATCGGACAGCAGATAGGGGATTGGCGAATCCACCGTGATCTTGCCCAACACCTGAGACAGCCGGTTCTTGGCACGCGCGCCGAGCAGGCACTTGGCAAGAATATCGGCATCGACTTGGCGCTCATTACCGCTGCTGGTGAGCAGAACTTCGCAATGCTCTTCGAAGTTCATCAGCCAATAGGGCATCTGCAGGTTCGAGACATCGAGGATCTGCCCGGTCGAACGGAAGGCAGCGGAATACTCCCCGTGCGGATCGATCATCACGATGTGACCCTGCGGCGCGGCCTCGCAGATCCGGTGCAGGATCAGCGCGGCACTGGTCGATTTGCCCGTCCCCGTCGAGCCCAGCAGCGCGAAGTGCTTGCCGAGCATCGCATCAATATAGAGCCCGGCGCGGATATCCTTGGTCGGAAAGACCTTGCCGATGGTGATGCTGGCGCGGCCGTCGGTGGCGTAGATCTGCTCAAGATCCTTGGTGGTCGCCGGATAGACGAAAGCGCCAGGGATTGGATAGCGCGTTATCCCTCGCTTGAAGCCATTGATCCAGCCCGTCAGCTTTTCCTCGCCGCCTTCGCCAAGGAAGTCGATATGGGTGATGATCCCGGCATCGCTGCGACGGTCCCTGCGCTGGTCGCGCACGCTGGCGAGCAACCAGGCATCGCCGACGCGAATCTTGACCTGGCTGCCAACCTGGCCGGTCATCGCGATCGAGGGATCGGGATCCTCGAGGCATTCGTTGATCCGCGTCAGGTCGAGCGCGATCTGCGAACCGGAGCCCGAAATTTCGAGTACAAGGCCGATCGGCTGGCGTGAATTGTCATGCCGGGCGCGGGGCTTGCCGTGCGAGGTGTGATCGACTCCGGCCGGGTCGGGCCCGGTGGAGTGGTCAAAATCCTGCCTCGGGTAGTCGGTCATCTGCGCCCTTCCGTGAGCGGCCTGCGTCGCGTACCGGCGGATACAGCGGATTTAGTTAAAATCGGCTCAACCTAACCCTTTAGATAGGCTTACGCCCCACCTCAGGCGCGGGCGAAGAGCCGTCCGGCAAACCAGCCCATGCCGAGCGAAAGCGCAATCGCGCCGAGTCCGTAGAAGAATGACCATCGCTGCGCCGCGCTGACAACTTGCCCTTCAAGCCCGGCCTTGACCACTTCGATCCGCGCGGTGGCGCTCGCCAGCACCCGGCCGCGCGAAATTGCAAAGGTCTCGGCCGTGTAGCGCCCGGTCCTGACGTTAGAAGGCAGGTAGATGCGCGCCTGATAGAGCACCTTTTCAGCAATGCTCACCCCGCGCGGGTTCTCCTGATAGAGCCCCTTGCGCCGCCGCAGATCGACCAGGCCCTGGACAAAGCGGGACTGTTCCTCCGGGTCGATCTGGCCCGAAGGAGAGAGCTGGATAAAATCCGTGCCAAGCTCGTAGATTGCGGCGGTGCGTTCGTCGACGATCTCGCGCACCGGGCGCGACGAGGCGACCGCAAAGAAGGAAGGGGCCGAACGGAAATCGCTCGATTCCGCGTTCATCCAGATGCCGGCAAATCGCTCCTTCTCGCGCATCCGCACCGCCTCGGCCGGACCTTTGAGAACCACGACGATGTCATAATCCGAAGTGCGGCCCGCCCCGCCAGGTTCGTCCACTGCGCCATAGAGCAACAGCCGGGCGCCGGTGAAACCCTGCCGCACCTCAATCCGCGACTGGCTGACGGCGGGCACCAGCACCGGTTCGCGCTGGGCAAAGGCAGGGGATGCAGCCAACGCAGCATAAGCGATGATCGCGCATGCCACACGCCGTGCAAAGGTCACCCGCGCGACCTCAAAGCGGCACCACGGTATAAATCTCGTCAGGCTGCACCCCGAGGCCGTAGAGCATCCGCAAGGCAATCAGGAGGACTAGTGCAGCGAGCGCGAGGCGCAGCAATTCGGGGCGCGCTTGCGCCGCGATCTGCGAGCCGCACTGCGCCCCCAAGACCGACCCCAGCAGCAGCAGCCCCGCCAGCACCAGATCAACCGCCTTGGTCGTGAGCGCATGGGTCATGGTCGTCACCATCGTCACGAACAGGATCTGGAACAGCGATGTTCCGACCACGACATTGCCGCTCATGCCAAGGATATAGAGCATCGCCGGCACCAGCAGGAACCCGCCGCCCACCCCCAGAAGCATGGTGAGGATGCCGACCAGCATGCCGAGGATCAGCGGGGCCAGCGGCGAGATATAGAGGCCCGAGGCATAGAACCGCCAACGATAGGGCAGGTTTGCCACCAGCGGGTGATGGCGGCGCTTTCTTACCTGCGGCCGATCATTGCCGAACCAGTCGGGGCGGAGTGCGCTGACCGATTCCCGCATCATCAGCGTCCCGATCGATCCGAGCATCAGCACATAGAGGATCGAGATCACCACATCGATCTGGCCGACCGACTGAAGCGCGCTGAACAGGCCTGCACCGATCAGCGCGCCAACCATCCCGCCAACGACCATCACCGCGCCCATCCGGTAATCGACGCCCTTGCGGCGCGAATGGGCGAGGACACCGGACACGCTGGCCCCAGTCACCTGAGTCGCCGCCGAGGCCGCCGCCACCGTCGGCGGGATCCCGTAGAAAATCAGCAAGGGGGTCGTAAGGAATCCGCCTCCGACCCCGAACAGGCCCGAGAGGATGCCCGTCAGCCCGCCCAACAGCACGATGAAGAGCCCGTTGACCGAGAGATTCGCGATCGGCAGGTAAACGTCCATAGCCAAAGGACTAGCCGAGGCCGCGCGGGGATAAAAGCCGCGCGGGGGCGTTTGTTCTCCATTCATGCAGACGCGCAGCACGGGCTGGCCGCCGCTGACGGCGGGGAGCCGGTCAGAACTGGCTCGAGAGCGTCGCCGCGAGCCCGCCGCCTGGCGCGGCGCCGCCTGCGACCCGCTCGCGCCAGTCGATGGTCAGGCGTGCGGGCACCGCACCAATCCGCATATCGGCGCGCAGTGTTGGCCCGACATCGAGCCGCTGTGCGTCGCGCTGCGCCCCGCCCCACAGGGCTGCACCGAGGCTGAGCTGCAGCGCATTATCGCTGAGGCGCGCGACCCGTGGCAGGTTGCGCGTCACGCTGGCCAGACCATCGGCGAAGGCGGTCGCACCCGGCCCGCCGACCCAGCCTGCCTGACCATAGGCCTCAAGCTGGGCGCCATAGGGCAGCCCTATCGGAGCAAGCTCGGTCACGGCATAGGCTGCGGGGCGAAAGCTGTTGCTGAGGGCCGCATCGGTATAGCGCAGCTCGCCTGCCACGCGCAGAGGCAGGCGCGCCAGCGGGCGCAGCGAAGCGCCTGCGGCGATCTCGCTCTCGCCGCGCTGGACCAGCGCCCGGTAGGCGCGCGCGTAGAGCCGGGGATCGATGCGGCTGGACGGCGCGAGACGATATTGCAGCACCGCGCCGGTCTGGCTCGCCCCATAGATCGGCACCCGCCCTTGCGAGATGAGTGCCGCGTCAGACCCCTGCCGCCAGAAGCCCCAGGCATCGAGCGACCAGCGCCCGGCCATGGCGGGGGTCGATGGCGGCGCCGGGGGCGGCAGAAATGGCGCCGAGGCGGGCGCGCTGGCGAGATCGATGGCGGGCGCAGCTGCAGGCGAGGTGGCGCGGGCAGGATCGCTGCGCGGGACGAAAGACAGCACGGCATCGCGCGCAGCGAAGCGAGAAAGGTCGCTCGTCCCGCCGCGCCAGGCGAGCCGCCGGACCCAGGCAGCGGCCACGTCGGGCGGCGAGAGCAGGGGTGCGCTGGCACTGGTCACTGCCGATAGGAGCGGGGCCAAGGAGGAGGCGCTGGGCCCTTGGTGCGCGGCGCGTGTGGTCTGGGGCGGCGCAGCGGATAGCGCGCTATGCGAGCCAGCGAGCTGGCCTGCGAAAGGATCCTCCCACCACATCGCCCGCGCGCTGCCCCAGCCAACCAGCAGCAGCACGATCATGGCCAGCGGACCTCCGCGCGGGGCAGCGCGGGATGACCGTGCCCGCGTCAACGCGCCGCACTCAGCACGCCCAGCTCGGCTGGATGGACATCGTGATCGGTCTTTTCCCACCGCGCAGCCCTGCCAGCGAGCGTGCTGATATAAGTGGCGACTGCTTGCCGACCGGCGATGATCGCAATGACATTGTTGAGCGGCAGGCGGAGCACAGCGCAAACGGCCTCGCTCAGCCCATATTCGCGCGCGGTGAAGGCAAAGCGCATCGCAATCCGCCACGCGAAGGCCGCAGCATTGGCCAGCAGCACGGCGCCCAGCAGCGGGGTGAGCGGCGGCTGCTCGGCCACGTCTGCCAGCACCAGGATACCCGTCACCATCGTGAGCAACACCATCGCATAACCCACCAGCATCACCAGAGCGGTCATCGGCCCGCGCCGGTCACGCGCGCGCATCCAGTGCTCGGCTATCCCGCCGGTCCACCCCATCCGGTCCCAGCCCTGCAAGGCAATGCCGAGCACCCAGCGGCTTTTCTGGCGGATCACGGTAAAGAAATGGTGGGGGAAGAAGGCGCGGGTGGCAATCAACCGCCCGTCCTCCCCGCGTGCGCGGACAAAGCGGCAGCGCCCTCCCGCGGCGGCGATCGCAAGGCCCAGCTCGTAATCCTCGGTCAGCGAATCGCTGGCGAAGGGCGGAACTGTGGTGCTTTCCTAGCCGTGCCGCCGCTCCAGCCAACCGAGCGCGCGGCGCGAGGCAGCACAGCCGACACCCGCGCCCGGCAACCCTGCTCCGAGGGCATCGCGCACGACCATCATCTTGCCGTGGGCCTCGGCGAATTGAGCGTTATCGCAATT
Source organism: Erythrobacter sp. (assembly GCA_046080005.1). Classification (GTDB taxonomy): domain Bacteria; phylum Pseudomonadota; class Alphaproteobacteria; order Sphingomonadales; family Sphingomonadaceae; genus Erythrobacter. The sequence goes on along the minus strand of JBJTTE010000006.1, from coordinate 59 downwards.
GGGGGATCGGATTGACTTTCCTGCGTAACGCACTGATTAGTTTGGCTGGCAACAGGAGG
>JBJTTE010000005.1:0-25341 GCA_046080005.1 Erythrobacter sp. | reverse complement strand
TGATCAGGCCGGTGGGCTTGTGAAAGGCGAATAGCCGGGTTGCCTCAGCGGCGGTGACGGGCTGGCCGTCGACCGTGACGCCCTTGAGACTGGCGAGGATCGTCGCCGGGGTATCGAGCACTTTGCCGTCGAGCGCGATCCGCCCCTCGGCGATCATCCGCTCGATCTCGCGGCGGCTCGCGATCCCGGCCCGCGCGAGGAGCTTGGCGATACGTTCCCCTTGCGGGCGGTCAGCTGATCGAGGGGGCTGGGTGGGCATGGGGGCGCCGCCTAAGCGCTCACGAGGTTGCCCGCAAGGCCTCGCTCACGATCTGGTCGAACCTTGCTATCCCGCCTTCCAATGTGCCGAGCGTGATATGATCGACCGCGCCCGAGGCCAGCCCCTGCTGCCCGAGCTCTGCTGCGCGGAAATCCTCCGATGCAAAGACCCCGCCGTCGAGCAGGCTCCAGCTCTTTTCCCAATGCGCCAAGGCCTTTTCTGTAGCTGGAGCTTCCGGGATCAGCATGAAGTCCTCGACCAGCGTCAGGTTGTGGGCTTGCGGCATCAGCACCATGACGTTCACATAGTCGGGGCTGGGGACGATGACCGTCGCAGGCAGCAGCTGATAGGCGAAGGTGACGACGCGGCGTAGCGCTGCCATGTCGGTGAGATCGACCCTTTCCATCTCCTCCAACCGCCCAACCGCCGAGCGCTGGTGCGGGCCGATTGTGTCACCGGCTGTAATCCCGTCCTTGAAGAAAGGGCCAATGGTCGCGGCATGGAGCCGCGTCACGTGATAGCTTTCCAGGAACGCGTCCATGATCAGCTTCCAGTTGCCTTTGACAGTGTGGAGCTTGCGCCGAAACAAATGCGCTTGCGGCAGGCCGAAGGCGTCGAGATCCTCGCCCAACTGCGCCGCGTGGGTGAAATCGGCGCGATGGTCGGGCGCAAACCAGATCAGCCCGCCCGCCTCAAGACTGGGCAGTTGAACAAGCCGTAATCCGCTTTGTATAAGCCCGGGAATGTTTCGGGCCGAGGGAGAGCCATCAGCCCGCCGTCGAGCCGGTAGGTCCAAGCATGATAGGGGCACACCAGCCGCTTCGCGCATTGCACCTCGCTGCCCTCGACCAGCCGCGTGCCCCGGTGGCGGCAGACGTTGAGGAAGACATGCGCGCGGCCTGACCTATCGCGGGTGATAATCAGCGGGCGGCCCGTCGCATCGTGGGGCACGACCATGTCTGGATCGGGCAGCAGCGCGGAGGGGCAAAGGACCTGCGGCAGTCGGTCAAACAGCGTCGCCTTTTCACGCACAAAGTGATCGGGGCAGGTGTATTTGCTCGCAGGCACTGTCTGGATCCCGCCAGCTACCTTGGCTCGGCCATCCCGGATCACCTCGGCGAGCGCCAGCTGGCCGGGGGTTGGCGACAATCTGGGCAAATCTGTTGTTGCGGGGTTCATCGCTCTTTTCTCATCCTCTCGTCCCTGCGTAATGTGGCAGAGTTCGGGATCAATCAAAAGGACTGCCTGCATGACTGAGATCGGGGCCGCCCCGCAGCGCGACTTGGCCAGCGCGCTCAAACCCTATCTCGAAAAGGAATCGCTTGCCGCCTTCTTCCTCGGCGTGTCGTCAGGCTTTCCCTATGCGCTGATCGGCGCGACGCTCACCAGCCGACTGGCGCAGGACGGGATCGACAAGAAGACGGTGACCGCCTTCACGCTCGTGTTCCTCGCTTACAACTTCAAGTTCCTTTGGGCTTGGATGATCGACGGGGTTCGGTTGCCGGTGGTAGGTCGGCTCGGCCAGCGGGTGTCGTGGATGTTGTTTGTCGGTGTGCTGGTGATCGCGGCGGTCGCGAACCTCGCCCTGGTCGATCCCAAGGCCGATATCGCTTGGGTGGCAACCTCGGCGATCCTCGTCGGGATTGCGGGGGCGACCTTCGATATCGTGATCGACGCTTACCGGATCGAGACACTGCGACCTGACCAGCTTGGCGTGGGGTCGGGCATGACCCAATATGGTTGGCGGATCGGCTCGGCGGGTGCGGGCGCGCTGGCCCTGATCGTTGCCGCGCGCGCTGGATGGGATGTCGCTTACATCACCTGCGCCGCGTTTGCGCTCCCCGCCATGCTCACTGCGCTGGTGCTGGGCGAGCCTGAGCGCCGCCACGTCGCGGCCCGCGCGAAAGGCATCGGCGAGGCTTTGCGGGCGGTTTATGGTCCCTTCACCGAGTTCTTCATGCGCAAGGGCGCAGTGCTCGTGCTGCTGTTTATCCTGCTTCACAAGATCGGCGACACGCTGGCGAACCTCACCGTGCGCCTGCTGCTCGAAGATAAGGGCTACACCAATGACGAGATCGCGCTTTACGATGTCGGCGTCGGCTTCTGGGCCTTCCTGATCGGCATATTCATCGGCGGGGTGCTCTATTCGCGGATCGGCATGAAGCGCTCGGTCCTGTTGAGCCTCTTGCTGATGGGCGTCTCCAACCTCAGCTTTGCGCTGCTGGCGGCGGTGGACAAGACCAATGCCGGCATGGCCGCGACCTTCCTGTTCGAGAATATCGCGAGTGGCATCGGCGGGGTGACGGTGGTGGCGTACTTCGCTGCATTGACCGACTTGCGCTTCACCGCTTCGCAATATGCGCTGATTTCGGCGGCGGCGAGCATCGTGGGCCGGGTGCTGACCGGCACCACGGCGGGCGCGCTGGTGGAGAGCTTTGGCTACGTGAACTTCTACCTCTTCACCACGGTGGCTGCGCTGCCGGGGATCATCCTGTTCTGGCTGATGATGCGCGCCGGGCTGATCGATGCTTCGATCGGAACGGCAGGTACCAAAGGCGGCTAGTCAGGTAGCTCGTCGTTCAATCGCAGCACCTCTCCTGCGAGGTAGAGCGAACCTGCGATGAGGATCGGGTAATCGTCGCTTGGTATGCCGAGGAGAGCCTCCTTGACATTGGCGGCCGCTTTGGCTTGGGGGCCGAAGGCTTCTACCGCGTGGTGATCATGCCCCGGCACCGGTACCACCGTCAGCGTGCGGATACGATCGCCTAGAGGCTCGATGATCGCGCGCGGGTCCTTGCCCTCGATCATGCCGATGACGAGATGCAGCGATTGCGGGTCGTCTGGCAGGGCATCGGCCAGCGCCTGTCCGGCGCTTGGATTATGGCCGCCATCGAGCATCACTTTTGGGCTGGAGGTGAGTGCCGTCAGTGGCCCTTCTCCCAGCGTTTGCATACGCGCGGGCCAACGGGCACGCCACAGCCCAGTCCGCATCGATGCCAAGGATACGGGGATATTGTCCTGTGACTTCAGCATGGCGAGCGCGAGCGCAGCGTTGCGTGCCTGGTGCGCGCCGGGCATTGCGGGCAGCGGGAAATCCCGCTCTTCCTCCGCGTTGCTGTAGCCAAAGAAATATAGACCACCGCCTTCTGCACTATCGCATATCCAGTCAGCGCCAAACTGTGACACCGTTGCGCCGATTTGCTGTGCCACCGCGTTGATCGCTGCTTGCGCCTCTGGCGGGTAGAGTCCGCCCAAGGTCACCAGCGGCACGCCCTTCTTCGCTATCCCCGCCTTCTCGAAGGCGATCCGCGCCATCGGTTCCTTGGGCACGCCCTCCTCGGGGGCGAGCAGGAAGCGTTCGTGATCGAGGCCCAGCGCGGCGATTCCGCAGGCGGCCAGCGCCTCGGGCTCCAGCACATTGGTCGCGTCAAACCGCCCGCCCATGCCGACTTCGACCACGCAGACATCGGCGGGAACGCGCGAGAAAGCGAGGAAGGCGGCGGCAATGGTCACTTCAAAGAAGCTCGGACCGAGGTCTTCTCCGGCGTCGAGCACCTCGTCCAGCAGCTCGGCCAGCATCGCGTCGGAAATCAGCTCTCCGGCCAGCCGGATGCGTTCATTGTAGCGCACCAGATGCGGGCTGGTGGTGACGTGGACCCGGTATCCCTCAGCCTCCAGCATTGCGCGCAGGAAGGCGCATGTCGAGCCCTTGCCATTGGTCCCCGCGACATGAAACACCGGGGGCAAGGCGCGATGTGGATTGCCGAGGCGCTCCATCAACGCGCGGATCGTGTCGAGGCCAAAGCGCCCCTGTGGCAGGCTCAGCCGGGCCAGACGATCAAGCTGCGCTTGCACCGCAGGATTTTCGGATGTGCCGAAGTCTCTCACAGGAAGCCCCTCCCGCTTGCGGGAGGGGTTTGGGGTGGGAACGAATCATGCGCGCACATGGCTCGCACTTGCCCACCCCCGGCCCCTCCCGCAAGCGGGAGGGGAGCGCTTACGCCGCCTTCACGGGTGCCAGATAATCAAGCAGGCTCGCCAGCGTTGCCTTCAGCTCGCGGCGATGCACCACCATGTCGACCATGCCGTGCTTGTGGAGATATTCGGCGCGCTGGAAGCCTTCAGGCAGCTGTTCGCGGATCGTGTCCTGAATCACCCGTTGTCCGGCAAAGCCGATCAGCGCACCGGGCTCGGCAATATGGACGTCGCCGAGCATCGCGTAGCTCGCGGTAACCCCGCCGGTCGTGGGATCAGACAGGACCACGATATAGGGCAACCCCGCCTGCTTCAGCCGCCGCGTCATCACCGTCGCACGGGGCATCTGCATCAGGGAGAGAATCCCCTCCTGCATCCGCGCGCCCCCGGCAGCGGTCACGACGATATAGGCGCAGCGCCGGTCGAGGGCCTTTTGCGCACCGTTGCAAAAGGCCTGACCCACGGCCATGCCCATCGAGCCGCCCATGAAGCCGAAATCCTGCACGCCTACCACGGCAGGGTGTGCATTGATGCTGCCCGAGCCAACCACAAAAGCGTCTTCGTGGGTGCCAGCGGCGCGCGCTGCCTTAAGGCGATCAGTGTATTTCTTGGTGTCCTTGAACTGGAGCGGGTCTTCGGTGACCTTGGGTAGCGGGAGCAGCTCGTAGCCGGGATCGAGCAACAAGGCGAGCCGCGCATCAGCGCCGATCCGCCCATGATGATCGCATTTCGGGCATACCGAGAGGTTCGCCTCATATTCCTGCACGAAGAGCATCTCCTGGCAGGACGGGCACTTGACCCACAGGTCTTTCTCGGTGGTCTTCTTCTCGGGCGAGAAGCCAAGCGAATTGCGGACGCGGTTGAACCAGTTCATGGGCGATGTCCTAAACTCTTTCGCTCGTCATTGCGAGAAGCGCAGCGACGAAGCAATCCATGGATTGACCTTGCGGTTCCCGTCAGCGGGCTGAATGCACCGCTTCGGCGAGCGCTGCGGTGAGGGTCTTGAGGTGCTGCGGGGCCTCCGCGCCATACTCGCCGCAAATCTCCACCAGCGCCGAACCGACCACCACGCCGTCAGCCACCTTGGCGATTTCCGCCGCCTGTTCGGGCGTCCTCACCCCGAAGCCGACTGCGACCGGGATGTCAGTCGATTGCTTGATGCGCGCGACGTTCGCTTCGATGCTGGCGATCTGCGCCTGCTGCTTGCCGGTAATCCCGGCGACCGAGACGTAGTAGAGGAAGCCCTCTGACCCCGCGAGCACCTGCGGCAGCCGCGCCGCATCGGTGGTGGGGGTGGCGAGGCGGATCGGGGCGATGCCCTTGGCGCGCAGGGCCGGGCCGAGCGCCCAAGGGCTATCAAAATCCTCCTCTGGCGGGATGTCGACGCAGATCACGCCGTCGACGCCAGCTTGCGCCGCCGCGTCGGCAAACCAATCCGGGCCGCGGCGGACCATCGGGTTGGCATAGCCCATCAGCACCAGCGGCACGTCCGGGTGCCGGGCGCGGAAGTCGGTCGCATAGCGCAGCACGTCCGCCGTGGTTGTGCCCGCGCCCAGCGAGCGCAGATTGGCGCTCTGGATCGCGGGGCCATCGGCCATCGGATCGGTGAACGGCATCCCGAGCTCGATCACATCCGCCCCGGCTTCCACCAGCGCATCGAGATTGGCCGCCGTGTCGCCGTCGCCTGCGGTGATGAAGCAGACGAGCGCGGATTGGCGGACGGCGAAGGTAGTGGTGAGGCGGGTCACAACGGTATCACTCTCTTTGTAAACAGGCCCCACAGGCCGCAGACCACAGCAACGATCAGCATGAAGAGCGGCACGCCTTCCCAATGGAATTCTTCTGCACCGATTGACTTGAGCAGAAGCAAGATAGGCGAGAACAGCAACCCAAGGCCGAAGCTCTTGAGGCCTCTCACCGGGCTGAAATTGCGCGCGAGGCGCTCTCGGAACGTTGGTTTTGCTCCGAGGATCGGGCCGTCACCGTCCCACCTCAAAGCTCCACCCCCAGCCGCTCCGCCACCGTGAAGATGTCCTTGTCGCCGCGCCCGCACAGATTGGCGAGGATGATGCTGTCCTTCGGCATCGTCGGCGCGACCTTCTTCACCGCTGCGATGGCGTGCGAAGGTTCCAGCGCCGGGATGATCCCCTCGGTCGCGCAGAGCAGCTGGAAGGCGTCCAGCGCCTCCTCATCGGTCACGGCGGTGTAATCGACGCGGCTCGATTCCTTCAGCCACGCGTGCTCGGGTCCGATGACGGGGTAGTCGCGCCCTGCGCTGATCGAGTGGCCCTCGGTGATCTGGCCGTCTTCGTCCTGCAGCAGATAGGTGCGGTTGCCGTGGAGCACGCCGGGTGACCCCCCAAGCAGGCTCGCCGCGTGCTCGTCGCCGTCGAGGCCATGGCCTGCCGCTTCAACGCCGAGCATCCTGACCGACGGATCATCGAGGAAGGGGTGGAACAACCCGAGCGCATTCGATCCGCCACCAATGCAGGCGACCAAGAGATCGGGCAGGCGGCCGACGCGACCGAGCATCTGCGCGCGCGCCTCCTTGCCGATCACGCTCTGGAAGTTGCGCACCATCTCGGGATAGGGATGCGGGCCCGCCGCTGTGCCGATGATGTAAAAGGTGTCATGCACGTTCGCGACCCAGTCGCGCAGGCCCTCGTTCATCGCGTCCTTCAGCGTCGCCCCGCCGCTGGTCACGGGCACCACCTCGGCTCCCAGAAGCTTCATCCGGAACACGTTGGGTGACTGCCGTTTAACATCCTCGGCGCCCATATAGATCACGCAAGGCAGGCCGAACCGCGCGCAGACCGTGGCAGTCGCCACACCGTGCTGGCCCGCGCCGGTCTCGGCAATGATGCGGGTCTTGCCCATGCGGATCGCGAGCAGGATCTGGCCAATGCAGTTGTTGATCTTGTGCGCGCCGGTGTGATTGAGTTCGTCGCGCTTGAACCACACCTGCGCGCCGCCCAGCTCGTCGGTGAGCCGGGGCGCGAAATAGAGCGGTGAGGGGCGGCCGACATAGTGCTCCAGCAGGTCGTCGAACTCGGTCTGAAACGCCGGATCGGCCTGCGCCTTGCGGTATTCGCGCTCAAGATCGAGCACCAGCGGCATGAGCGTCTCGGCGACGTAACGCCCGCCGAACTGGCCGAAATGCCCCCGCTCATCGGGCTGCGTGCGGAAGGAATTGAGGGGTGTGTTCATAGGGGTGTTCATGTTTGGGCGGCTTTGCAGAAGGCGGCGATCTTGTCCACGTCCTTGATGCCGGGGCCGCGCTCGACGCCCGAGGAGGTATCGACCAGCGGCGCGCCAGTAAGGCGGACCGCCTCGGCGACGTTGGCAGGGGTGAGCCCACCCGCAAGGCCCCAGGCAAGCGGCGCCTTCCAGCCCGCAAGCAGGCTCCAGTCGAACCGCGCACCATTGCCCCCGGGCAGCGCCGAGGCTGGGGCATCGAGCAGCACCCGGTCGGCCGCGCCACGAAACATTGCGACGTCGGAGAGGGCGGCGGCGTCCTTCACCGCCAGAGCGCGCCACGCCTCGATCCCGGTCTCGGCGCGGAAACGGGCGAGGGCGTCGGGGGTTTCGGACCCATGGAACTGGACGACATCTGGCGCGACCGATCGTACCGCCTCGGCCAGCTCGTCGGGCGACGGGTTTACCATCAGCAAAACGGCTTTCACCCCAACAGGCACCTGACGGCGAAGCACCCCGGCATGGCTGAGCGACAGATGGCGCGGGCTTTTCGCGAAATGGACAAAGCCCACATGGCTTGCGCCAGCCCCAACGGCAGCCGCGAGCGTCTCGGGCGTCGAGATACCGCAAATCTTGACAAGCGTGCCAGCCATGCGCGCGGCCTTAGGCCGGGAGCAGCGCCTTTTCCAGCACCACGAAATTGACCGGCGGATCGCGCAGCACCGGGTAGGGGCGCGTCTCGCCGGTCAAGGCATAGCCGCGCCGGACGTACCACGCGATGAACTCCGCGCGGCTGTCGATCACGGTCATTTCCATCGCCGCAACACCGAGCGCCCGGGCGTGATTCTCGGCCGCATCGAGCAAGCGGCGGCCAAGCCCGCCCGATTGCAGCGTCGGCAACACGCACAGCATGCCGAGATAACCGAGGCTTGTGTCCTTTCTGGTCACCGCCACGCAGCCGATCAGCTGATCATCATCGCGTGCGGTCAGAATGGTGACGGCAGGGTCAGCCAGCAAAGCCTCGACCTCGCCCGGCGCGGTCCGCTCGTCATCGAGGATATCCGCATCATGGTTCCACCCACGGCGTGCCGAATCGCCACGATAGGCGGCTTCGAGCAGCGCTTTCAAAGCGCTCGCATCGGTGGGAGTGGCGGGGGTGATTGAAAGGCTGCTCAATGATCCAACTTCGTCATGCTGAACTCGTTTCTGCGTTGCGGAGCTGTGCTTTCAGCATCCATCGTGCCGCAACGAGCCGCCTGCGTGCAAGGTGAAATGGATCCTGAAACAAGTTCAGGATGACGAGACTCAAGGCTCAATCGTTCTGGATGAGCCGCAGCAGCGTCCCGTCAGGGTCGATCAGATAGGCGATGGTAAGCCCGCTCTCCTCGCGCCGGGGCGGGTGGTAGCGCGGGATGCCTTGCCGCGCGTCGGGCACGCCGCTCGCTTCGACCAGCGCCATCATGGCGGGCAGATCGTCGAGCCGGAGGCAGCAGCTGAAGGACGACTGGAAGGGGTCGAGATCGGGGTATGGGAAGAATTCGAGCGTCACGTCCCCGCGCGACAGCATCATCCACCCTTCGCTACGGAAATCTTCATCGAAGCCGAGGAGCGCGTAGAAGGCCTCTGTCGTCGAAAAGTCGCGCGACGGAAGGTTCGGAGTCGCAGCGTCGACCATAACTGCAACCTACAGCGTGGCTTCAATCGCGCGCGCCGCCGCCGCCGGATCGTCCGCGCGGCTGATCGGGCGGCCGATCACTAGCACGCTCGCGCCATTGTCACGCGCTTGGCGCGGAGTAACGACGCGCTTCTGGTCACCCGTGCCGTTTCCAGCTGGCCGCAGGCCGGGAACGACGAAGAATCCATCCTTCCAAGCCTTCTTGACCATGCCGACCTCCTGCCCCGAGCACACGATCCCATCAAGACCGGCGGCATGGGCCAGTTCGGCTAGGCGCAACACCTGCGTTTCGGCACTGCCGTAGACGCCGTTCGCGGTGAGGTCGCCTGCATCAAGGCTGGTGAGCATCGTCACCGCAACCACCTTGGTGCCGTTCGCCGCCGCCGCCTTGGCGTCCTCCATCATCGCCCGACCACCGCTGGCATGGACGGTGACGATCGCGGGTTCATAGACGTGGATTGCCTGCATCGCGGCAGCGACGGTGTTGGGAATGTCGTGGAACTTGAGGTCAAGGAAGATCGGGAGGCCGATATGGGCGATCTCGTGCACCCCGTGTGCGCTGTGGGCGCAGAAGAACTCAAGCCCGAGCTTGACCCCGCCAATATGTGCCTTGACATTGCTGACCAGCGCCTTGGCAGGTTCAAGACCGGGCACATCGAGCGCGAGATAGACTGGATTGCTCATTCGCTTGCACCCTTTGCGTTGCTCTCTTCGATGGGGCCGAGTGGGTCGGCGGGTTCTCCCGCGCCTGTACCGGACTTTTCCACAGGCCTGTCCACCGGCGCGGCGACCGTCGCCGCAGGCTCGCGCTGATAGGCTGTCGCATTGTTCCTGAGCGAGTTTTCGAGCGTCCGGATGCGGCGGCTCTGGCTCCAGGCGACGCTGCGATGGAGTGCCCACATCGGCAGGAAGCCGATCGCGAAGGCGAGCAGCACGAGCATGGGCACCTTGGTTTCCAGCACGAGGTTCTGCCACAGCCGTAACTCGACCGGCTGCCAATTATAGACCGCAAAGATCAGGAAGCCGATAGCCGCCAGAACCCACATAATGGTGCGAAGGATCTTCACGACGCCGGTCTCTCCCGTTGTCCCCCAGGCACCGCGAACCTAAGCCATTCGGCATGTAAGTCCAGCACGTGAGCGCGTCTCAGCCGAACACCCGGGCAAAGATCGTATCGACGTGCTTGAAGTGGTAATCGAGATCGAACAGCCGGGCGAGCCGATCGGGAGCAATCCGCGCGGTAACGTCGGCATCGGCCTTGAGCAGATCGAGGAGCTGGAGCGCTCCATCCGATTCCCACACTTTCATCGCGTTGCGCTGCACCAGCCGATAGGCATCGTCGCGGGCGAGGCCAGCCTGCGTGAGTGCCAAGAGCACCCGCTGCGAATGGATAAGCCCGCCCATGCGGTTCATGTTCTTGGCCATGCGATCGGGGTATACGAGCAGCTTCTCGATCACCCCGGTGAGGCGCGCGAGGGCAAAATCGAGCGTGATGGTCGCATCCGGGCCGATGTAACGCTCCACTGACGAGTGCGAAATGTCCCGCTCGTGCCACAGCGCGACGTTCTCGAGTGCGGGGGTGACGGCGGAGCGCACGACGCGGGCCAGGCCGGTGAGGTTCTCGGTCAGGATCGGATTGCGCTTGTGCGGCATCGCCGAAGATCCCTTTTGGCCGGGGGAGAAATACTCCTCGGCTTCAAGCACTTCGGTGCGCTGCAAGTGGCGGATCTCGGTCGCAAGCCGCTCAATCGCGCTGGCAATTACCCCGAGCGTCGCGAAGAACATGGCATGGCGATCGCGCGGAATGACCTGGGTGGAAACGGGTTCGACTGCGAGACCAAGCTGCTCGGCGACGTAGGCTTCGACCGCCGGGTCGACGTTCGCAAAGGTGCCGACAGCGCCTGAGATAGCGCAGGTCGCGATCTCCGCCCGCGCAGCCAGCAGCCGGGTGCGGCAGCGCGAAAACTCGGCATAGGCCTGCGCGAGCTTGAGCCCGAAGGTGACGGGTTCGGCATGGATGCCATGGCTGCGGCCGATTGTCGGGGTGTATTTGTGCTCCTCGGCACGGGTGCGGATGGCAGCAAGCAGCGCGTCGCAATCGGCCAGCAGGATGTCGCATGCCCGCGCCAATTGCACCGACAAGGTGGTGTCGAGCACGTCCGAAGAGGTCATGCCCTGATGCATGAACCGCGCTTCTTCACCGACCTGAAGCGCGACCCAATCAAGAAAGGCGATCACATCGTGCTTGGTGACAGCTTCGATGGCATCAATTGCGGCGACGTCAATCGCGGGGTTGGTCGCCCACCAGTCCCACAAGGCGTTGGCGGCAGACTGCGGCACCACGCCCAGATCAGCGAGCTTCTGCGTCGCGTGCGCCTCAACTTCGAACCAGATGCGATATTTGGCCTCAGGCTCCCACAGAGCAGTCATGGCAGGACGGGCATAGCGGGGGACCATCGGGGGCTCCGGGAAACAACAGATGGCGGAGCGGCTAGGCGGGCGGCGCGCGGATAGCAAGAGCGTCAGATCAGCCCTTTGGCCCGCAAGCTGGTATGGCCCTCGCGCCCGATGATCACGTGATCGTGCACGGTCACACCCATATGCCGCCCCGCCTCGGCAACGCGCTGGGTCAGCTGGATGTCGGCGCGGCTCGGCTCAGGCGATCCCGAGGGGTGGTTATGCACCAGGATCATCGCCGATGCGCCCACATCCATCGCCCGCCGGATCACTTCGCGCGGATGGATCGCCGCTTCATCGATCGAGCCGTCACCCACATGGTGATCCTCGATCAGGCGGTTCTTGGTGTCGAGATAGAGCACCCGCACGCGCTCAACCGTGAGATTCGCCATGTCAGTGGTAAGATAGTCGATCAGCGCCTGCCAGCTGCCCAGCACCGGCCGGCCCATGATCTCGCCGCGCGTCATCCGCCGGGCGGCGGTAGCGACCGCCTTGAGCGCGGCGGCGCTGGTTTCCCCCACACCCTTGACCCGCTGGAGCGCCTTGGGATCGGCATTGAGAACCCCCGCAAGGCTTCCGAACTGGGCCAGCAGCGCCTTGGCGACAGGCTTGGTGTTGCCCTGCTTGATCGCGGCGAACAGCAGGTATTCGAGCACCTCGCAGTCGGCCAGAGCCTCAGCGCCGCCGGTCAGCAGCCGAGCCCGCAGACGGGCACGGTGGCCCTCTCCGGCGGACTTGCCAGCGTCCGCGTGTTGCGGGGTTCCAGCTCCGAAATCGAAACTTTCTTCAGCTTCGGGCAATGCGACCCCCCGAAAAGCGTTGATCCTCTAGCCTCATTGCCTTTGCGCAATGATGCGCGCAAGGTTTGGACGTAATGCCGGTGGCAATCGATGAGCAGATGGAGGGGCCGCGGGACGGCAGCAAGCGGCGCTTCTGGCCACGCCGCTGGCGGACGCGATTCGTAGCGGGGGTCGCGCTGTTTGCTCTGATCGGAGGAGGCGCGGTGTGGTTGCGCCGCGAGCGGATCGCAGGCGATGCCATCGACGATTATCTCGCCAGCAAGGATGTTCCGGCGACTTATGACATCGTCGCGATTGGCCCGCGCCAGCAGGTGATCGAGAATCTGGTGATTGGCGATCCTGCGCGGCCTGACGTTACGGTCAAGCGCGTGGTGATCGAGACGGGCGTGGGCTGGGCCGGGCCAGAGCTGCGGCGCGCAACGATTGAAGGCGCGCGGGTATTCGCGACGTTCAAGGGCGGCAAGTTCAGCTTGGGCGCGCTCGACCCACTGATCTTCACCGAGAGCAAGGAACCCCCCGCACTACCCGCGATCGTGGTTACGCTGCGCGATGCGCGCGGGCTGTTGGAGAGCGATTATGGCGCGCTCGGATGGAAGCTTGAAGGCGAGGGCCGGATCGATGACGGCTTTGTCGGCAAGCTCGCCGCCACCGCCGCGCCAGGGATTGGGGTGGACGGCTGCCGCGTAGGCCGAGCGACGCTCTATGGCGCACTCACCACAACGGACGGTGCCCCCGGATTCGACGGCCCGTTGCGCTTGGCGGACCTCGCCTGCGGCGGCGCGCGTCTCGCGCAGGCGGATATCGGTACCAAGGCTAGCCTGAGGCGCGACTTTGCGGCTGCCGATGCCGATTTCAGGATCGAAGGTGCGCGCGCTGCTCTGGCCGAGGTGACGGGCGCCGCGCTTGCTGGCACCGCCAAGCTCAGTTGGTCAGACGGCCGCCTCGCCGTGGGGCATGATCTTGCCCTCAATGGGCTCGTAAGCTCGCAAGGCAAGCTCGCGACGCTCGCGGCCGAGGGAAGTTGGCGCGGCACGCTTGATGGGAGCAGCGGACAGTGGGAAGGCGTCCTGCGCGGCACTGGCCTTGCCCCCGCCAGCGATCTCACCGCAAGACTCGTTGCTGCCGAGCGCGGCGCGAAAGATACGCTGATCGCCCCGCTGCTTGCCAAAGCGCGCGCCGGTCTTTCGCGCAGTATCGTCGATGCGTCCTTCAGCGCCGATGCCATCATCCGGCATAAGCCCGGCGATAATGCGCTGATTATCCCCCGTGCCGACCTTACCAGTCGCAGCGGGACGCGGGTGCTCGCGCTCTCGCGGCTCAATGCGCGGCTTACGGGTGCTGGTGTCAGCGGGCTCGGCGGTGATGTGCTTGCGGGAGGCGAGGGCCTGCCCGCGATCAACGCGAGGATCGACCAGAACCGGACCGGCGGGTGGACCGCGCGGCTGGCCATGGCCGATTACGCTGTCGGGTCTGATCGTATCACCATCCCGCGCCTTGCAGTGCGAAGCACGCCCGGCGGCACCCTCGCCTTCGACGGTCTCGCCGAGGCGAGCGGCAGCCTGCCAGGGGGCGGGGTCAAGGATCTGGCGGTGCCGCTTGAAGGCACATGGTCAGCGAAGGGCGGGCTGGCGCTCGGTAACCGCTGCACGCTGCTGCGCTTCAGCAACCTCAAGCTATCGGGCCTCGCGCTCGCAGGCCAGCAGATCACCCTTTGTCCCGAAGGCAAGTCGCCGATCCTCGCCTTCGGCAAGACGATGCGATTTGCGGCGCGCTCCGGGCCGCTTCGGCTGAGCGGAAACCTTGATGGCAGCCCGGCCAGGCTCGCCGCAGACCGCGTGGTGCTGCGCTATCCCCAGCCCTTCGTGCTCGACAATGTCGATGTTCGGATCGGTAACGTGACCGGTGAAATGCGCCTTGCGGCAGCCAACCTTGCAGGCCGCTGGGATGGCGGCGTCGCGGGCGAGTTTTCGGGCGGCTCGGCGTTCCTGGGAGCTGTGCCGCTTGATCTCGGCGCGATTGGCGGACGTTGGGACTATACAAATGGCATCGTCACCATCGCGGATGGCGACTTTACCATTGCCGATCGCCCGCCCGAAGGTGCGGCACGTTTCAACCCGCTTGCAGCGCGCAGCGCGCGGCTGACGTTCGACGGGAAGGCGGTCATCGCCGAGGCGATGCTGTATCACCCGGCCGCGAACAACGAGCTGGCCCGGGTCGATCTCGTTCACCGGCTTGCGGATGCCAGTGGCTCCGCGCGGATCGACATGCCGGGCGTTCGCTTCGACGAGGCATTCCAGCCCGAAGACCTGTGCGAATTCGCCAAAGGCGTGATTGCCCTGGCCGATGGCACCATCACAGGTGCGGGCCGGATCGACTGGCGCGGCGATGAAATCACCAGTTCCGGCCGGTTCAACACCGACGGTTTTGATTTCGCCGCTGCCTTCGGCCCCGTGCGGAGCGTCGCGGGCACCGTAGAGTTCACCGATCTCCTCAACCTCACCACTGCGCCCGATCAACGTCTTGCCATCGGCGCGATCAATCCCGGCGTCGAGGCGCTGGATGGGACCCTTCAGTTCGAGCTCAAGGACGGCAAGCTGCTGAGCCTTGAGGACGCGCGCTTCCCCTTCATGGGCGGGACGCTGGTGATGCGCCCGCTGGTGATGGACTTCTCGCAGCCCGAGGAGCGTCGCTATGTGTTCGAGATCACCGGGTTTGATGCGGCCAAGTTCGTCAGCCAGATGGAGCTTACCAATCTTGGCGCGACGGGCATCTTTGATGGCACAGTGCCCCTCGTGTTCGACACTGATGGGCGCGGGCGGATCGAGGGCGGGGTGCTGACGGCACGGCCAGGCGGAGGCAATGTCGCCTATATTGGCGAACTGACCTATGAGGATCTTGGCGCGTTGGGCAATTATGCCTTCGCAGCGCTCCGCTCGCTCGATTACCGGCAGATGCGTGTGGGGCTGGGCGGCGAACTCGATGGCGAAATCATCACCAGCTTTGAATTTGACGGCATCCGGCAAGGCGCGGGCGCGAGCAGCAACTTTGTCACCCGGCGGCTCGCCAAACTGCCAATCCGCTTCAATGTCAGCGTCCGCTCCGAGAGTTTCTTCGAGCTGACCACGATGGTGCGATCCTTCTGGGATGCCCAATATGTCCGCAAGCCCGAGGACATCGGCCTGTTCCGGCAGGAAAATGGTAGCCTCGTGCCCGCCAACAAACCCGTTCAACCTACTGAAAGCGAAGACCGGCCATGATGCAACCTCGATTGACCGCACCCGGACGGGCTGCCAGCTTCTCGCCTGAGCGCGCGGAGGGAGCGGCAAGGATGGGTAGGCACAACAAAGCCAAGCGCCGGACGATGATGGCTGCAGCTTTGATCCTGTCGGTTGCCTTGGGCGGGTGTATCAACATCGCCGCGCCCGATGAGCCGATTGTGATCGAGCTCAACATCAACATCCGGCAGGAGGTGATCTACCGGCTGGCGGAAGACGCGGCCAATACGGTTGAAGAGAACGCGGATATTTTTTGAGGCTAGTTGGCGTAAGGCCGGTTTCTGATGGGCCTATCGCTACGCTACTTGAGGCCGGATGCCGCCTCGGGCACGACAGGAGAAATGACAATGCGCAAGTCTGTTGGTTTGGGTCTTGGAGCGCTCGGTGCGGCGGCGGCCGTTCTGGCCGTGGCCGCGTTCGCCCAGCAGCGTGATCCGGCCTATGCTGCGGCGCGCGCCGAGGGCAGGGTGGGCGAGAAGCCCGATGGCTATCTCGGCATTGTCGGCAGCCCCGATCCGACCTTGCAGCGGCTGGTTGACGACATCAATATCAAGCGCCGTGCGGTCTATTCCGAGAAGGCCAAGGAAAATAGCGCGACGCTTGAAGCCTATGCGCTGACAGCTGGCTGTCAGGCGGTGGCGCGCACCGTGCCTGGCGAGAAGTACCAAGCCCCCGATGGCAGCTGGCAGACGCGGACCAGCGCGCCGCCAACCCGGGATGTGCGCTGCCCGGCATAACCGCGCTGCCGACCGCTCGGGCAGGCTTGCAAACAACTTCTTCGCAGTTGCACAAAACTGCGGTCTGGTGCTGTTGACACATATCAGCCCCCCTTCTAAGGGGGCGGCGCCCTTGGCGGGAACCTCGCGGCGTGTGCCTTGCCCCGTGCGTTTGGGGATCATGGTATGATCGACGAGAAACCTGTCCAAGAACCTGTTCTTGAAGATGCGCGGATGGACGCGCTCGAAGCGCGGCTCAGGTCCGCACGCGAGCGTGAAGAGCAGCGCAACCGGTCCAAAGTTCAGGGTGCCGACGCGAGTTATCGCAGTGGCAACCGCGTCTTGGCCAGCCTTCTAGGCGGGATCTTTGGCGGCCTCGTGATTGGCTTTGCGGTGGACTCGCTGGCCAATACGGCGCCATGGGGCCTGTTGATCGGCCTGTTCCTCGGAACAGCTTCGGCCTTCAGAAACATAATTCTTGCGGCGAATACGCCTCCCGCAGAGCTGGCCCAGCGGCCCGATAGCGAGGGTTAGACCCCTGCTAGACCCGCGTTAGGCACCTCTCAGGGGCGTGTTTCATGTGAAACATTTTGAGGATCGTTCGATCGTGTCAGCCGAACAGGGCAAAGTAGACCCGATGCACCAGTTCACCATCGAACCGTTGGTTCGCTGGGAAGTGGCGGGATATGATCTTTCCTTCACCAATAGTTCGGCGTGGATGCTGGTGACGACGGTTGTGGTCGCCCTGTTCGTGGCCGGTGGGCTCAAGCGCCAGCTGGTCCCGGGCCGCTGGCAGATGGCGGTCGAAGTCTTCACCGGCTTCATCGATGACATGCTGGAAGCCAATATCGGCAAGGAAGGGCGCAAGTATGTGCCCTATGTCTTCTCGCTGTTTATGTTCATTCTTTTCGCCAACCTGCTCGGCCTTTTGCCGCTCGGAGTGGTGGGCCTCCATCCGTTTACCTTCACCAGTCACTTCACTGTGACCGGAGTGCTCGCCGTGATCAGCTTCTCGATCGTGCTGATCGTCGGTTTCTGGAAGCACGGGTTCCATTTTTTCAGCCTGTTCATCCCGCACGGAACCCCGGCGCCGATGATCCCGATCATCTTTCTGATCGAGCTGTTCTCGTTCCTGATCCGCCCTTTCAGCCTCGCGCTGCGGCTGTTCGTGGCGATGATGGCGGGTCACGTTCTCTTGAAGGTGCTGTCCGGCTTCGTGATCAATGGCGCAAATGCTGGGATTGGGATCGGCGCCCTCGTGAGCGTGCCCAGCTTTGCCCTGATGATCGCGATCAGCGCGCTCGAAATCCTGGTCGCAGCGATCCAGGCCTATGTCTTTGCATTGTTGACCTCGCTCTACATCAACGATGCTGAACACCTTCACTGAAGATTCAATTTCCTCAATCAATCATCTCAATTCAAAGGAGTTTTACAATGGAAGCAGAAGCTGCAAAGCTGATCGGTGCGGGTCTTGCGGCGATCGGTGCCGGCATGGCTGCGATCGGTGTGGGTAACGTGTTCGGCTCGTTCCTTGAGAGCGCGCTGCGCAATCCGGGTGCTGCTGACGGCCAGCAGGGCCGCCTGTTCATCGGCTTCGCTGCTGCCGAACTTCTCGGTCTGCTGGCGTTCGTCGTCGCGATGATCCTGATCTTCGTCGCCTAATTTCTCGAGGTGCGGGGCCGGTCGCTGGCGGGGGCTGGTGACCGCCCCCCGCTCACGAATATCTGCGCAAGGCCATTCTCCCATGCCACAAATAGCCCAGTTGATGGAGACCTATGCCAGCCAGATTTTCTGGCTGCTCATCTTTTTCGGCGCTGTCTATTTCTTCGTCGGCAGGGGTATGGTGCCCAAGGTCCTCGCCACTGTGGCCGAGCGGGATGGTCAGATCGCAGCGGATCTTGCGACAGCCGAAGCAGCGCGTAGCGCTGCTGACGCCGCAGAGGCCGACTGGCGCGCGCGCGAAAACGCCAATCGTGCGAGCGCTCAGGAGACCTTGGCAAAGGCCAAGGCGGAAGCCACTTTGGCAACCGAAAAAAGGCTTGCCGCAGCGCAGGTTGGCATTGATGCCCGTCTTGCCGAGGCCGAAGCTGCAATCGCGGCCACCCGTGCTTCAGCCCTTGCCGACATCGAGAATGTAGCGGTTGAGGCAGCGCAGGATATCGTCAATCGTCTGGCCGGGATCAAGGTAACGGATAAGCAGGCCAAGGCTGCCGTGATGGGAGTAATGCGCCGTGCTTGAGCTTTTGTCGTCCGCAAGCGGCGAGGCCGCTCACGCCGCAGAGCCGACCTTGGTGGGGCTTGAGGCCTATCAGATCGTGTCGATCGCGATGCTGGTACTGATCGCGGTTATGGTGTGGAAAAAGGTCCCCGGCCTCATCACCGGCGGGCTCGACGCCAAGATCGCCGAGATCCGCAAGGCGCTCGACGATGCCAAGGCTCTGCGCGCCGACGCCGAGGCGCTGCGCGCTGAATATGCGGCCAAGATCGCCGGCGCCGAAAAGGACGCAGAAGCCATGCTCGCCGGTGCCCGTGAGGAAGCCGACGCGATCCTCGCCAAGGCCGAAGCCGACAGCGAGGTCATGGTCGCCCGCCGCCAACGCATGGCCGAGGACAAGATCGCCGCTGCCGAGCGTGCCGCGATTGCCGAAGTCAAAGCAACGGCCGTGAGCGCCGCGACCGCTGCATCGAAGCTGCTCATTGCCGAGCGCCATGATGGCGCTGCTGACAAGACGCTTGCTGACGAGGTCATTGCCGCGCTCTGACGCTTTCGGGATTTTCCTGTTCAGGAAGGGGCGGTCCGGTAAGGCCGCCCCTTTTTTGTCTGGCGGATCAGGCGCCGGGTATGAACACCACCTTGCCCACCAGCTCACGCCGCGCCATCGCCTCGAATCCCTCGCGCCAGCGCGAGAGGGGGAGCGTGCGGTCAATCGCAGGGGTGATCGCACCCGCTTCGGCGAGCTTGCTGATCGCCAATTGGATTTCTCGGCCACGCTCCGGGAAGCGCCGGGCATATTCCCCGGCGCGCAGGCCGATGATGGAAAACCCCTTGATCAGCGGGATGTTAGTTGAGATCTCTGCGATCCGGCCTGAGGTAAAGCCGACCACGACGAGCTTGCCGCCAAAGGCCACGCAGCGGGTCGATTCGTCAAAGACATCGCCGCCGACCGGGTCAAAGACGATGTCCGCGAGCGCTCCGCCGGTAATCTGCGCGACCTGTTCCCGGAAGCGCCCCTCGGCGAGGATCACAGCGTCCGGCCGTACGAGGGTGGCAATGCGCTCTGCCTTGACCGTACTGCCGGTGGTGGCAATCACCCTTGCGCCGAGCGCGCGGGCGAGATCGCAGGCAGCAAGCCCGACGCCGCCGCTTGCGCCGTGAACCACCACCCACTGGCCCGGCTGCAGAGCGCAGAGCGTCACTTGGCCAGTATAGGCGGTCGAATAAGCCGCACCCATTGCCGCTGCAGGGGCAAAGTCCATGCCGCGCGGCATGTGCGATAGCCTGTCAGACGGCAGGCTCGTCAGTTCGGCAAAGGCCCCGGTCTTGTTCCCGCCCATCACCCGGTCACCGCGCGCGAAGCCGCTGTCGGGATCGGCCTCGATCACTTCGCCTGCGAATTCAAGGCCGCTGGTGAAGGGTGGCGCTGGCTTGAACTGGTATTCGCCGCGGGTCATCAAGAGATCGGGAAAGTTCAGAGAGGCGGCGCGCACCTGCACCAGAACCTCCCCTAGGGCGCGGGTGGGGGCGGGTAAATCGACGAGCGCCGCGCCAGACAGATCGGGCAGCAGGCGATCGACCCTGAGCGCCTGCATGGACTTAGAAGCTGTCCTTCGCCGCTCGGAGCGCCGCGAAGGTCTCATGCGGCGCGTTGCCGCCCCACCGCGCCATCATCGCCGGATCATCGGCGCGGAGGAAGGGGTTGGTGGCAAGCTCGCGCTCAAGCGTGGTCGGCACCGTCCATTCATTCCGTGCGCGCTTGGCCCCGATCTCCTCGGCATAGGCTCTTAACGCAACATTCTCAGGATCGGCATGCAGCGCGAACCGCGCATTCGAAGCGGTGTACTCGTGCGCGCAGTAGAGCAGCGTATGCGGCGGCAGCGCCTTGATCCGGGCGAGGCTCGACCAGAACTGCTTGGGTTCGCCTTCGAACATCCGCCCGCAGCCGAGCGCAAACACGCTGTCGCCGACGAAGGCGACGCCGGCTGAGGGTAAGTGGAGGGCGATATGTCCGTTGGTATGGCCTGAAACATCAACCACATCTGCGGCGATATCGCCCAGCAACACTCTATCGCCGTGGCTGATGATCCGGTCGATCGGAAACTTGCCGGAAATCTCAGCCGGGCCGGTTATGCTGCAGCCGGTCGCATCCTTGATCGCCGCATTGCCGCCAGCATGATCGGGATGCCAATGGGTGTTCCAGATATGGGTGATGCGCCAGCCCCTAAGCTCGGCATGGCGCAGATATTCCTTGGCATCGGGCGTATCGATCGCCGCTGTTTCCTGGCTGTCCGTATCGTGGACGAGATAGCCATAATTGTCGCTGAGGCAGGGAAACTGGTGAACATGGATCATGATCGCGGTCTTACAGGCACTGCCTCCAAAGGAAAAGGCCCGCCTGCCTAAGCAAGCGGGCCCTTGTTTTGGCGGTAGCGCTAACCCCGAGAGGCGAGCGCCGCGCGAACGCCCTATTCCTGGCCCTTCTTGAGCGCAGCGCCCAGAATGTCGCCGAGCGAGGCACCCGAATCCGACGAACCGAACTGCGCAACGGCCTCCTTTTCCTCGGCGATCTGACGCGCCTTAATCGAGAAATTGGGCTTCTTTGAGCGGTCGAAACCGATCACCAATGCATCGACCTTGCTGCCGACTTGGAAGCGGTCGGGGCGCTGCTCGTCGCGGTCGCGACCGAGATCCGAGCGCTTGATGAAGCCGGTTGCGCCATCGTCGCCAACCTGCACTTCAAGGCCGCCGTCGCGCACTTCAAGCACGGTGACGGTCACAGTCTGGTTCTTGCGCAGGCTCGAGCCAGTGGTGCTGCCCTCAGCCGAAGGCGCACCCTTTTCGAGCTGCTTCATGCCGAGGCTGATGCGCTCCTTTTCAACGTCGACATCGAGCACGACGGCCTTGACCATCTCACCCTTGCGGTGAAGCGCAAGCGCGTCCTCGCCCGAGATGCCCCAGGCAATATCCGACATGTGAACCATGCCGTCGACGTCGCCGTCGAGGCCGACGAACAGGCCGAATTCGGTCGCGTTCTTGACTTCGCCTTCGACGACCGAGCCAACCGGGTGCTTCTCGGCAAACTCGTCCCACGGATTGCGCTGGGCCTGCTTGAGGCCAAGGCTGATGCGGCGCTTGTCGCTGTCAACCTCGAGCACGATGACGTCGACTTCCTGCGAGGTCGAGACGATCTTGCCGGGGTGGACGTTCTTCTTGGTCCAGCTCATTTCGGAGACGTGGACGAGGCCTTCGATACCCGCTTCCAGCTCCACGAAGGCGCCGTATTCGGTGATGTTTGTGACCTGACCCGAAAGCTTCAGGCCGATCGGGTACTTGGCTGCAACGCCGTCCCACGGATCGCTTTCGAGCTGCTTCATGCCGAGGCTGATGCGCTGCGTTTCGGCATTGATGCGCACGATCTGCACGGTCACGGTGTCGCCGATGGCGATGACTTCGCTCGGGTGGTTGACGCGCTTGTAGCTCATGTCGGTGACATGCAGCAGGCCATCAATGCCGCCGAGATCGACGAATGCACCGTAGTCGGTGATGTTCTTGACCACGCCATCGATGATCTGGCCTTCGACCAGTTCATTGATGAGTTCGCTACGCTGTTCCGCGCGGGTTTCTTCCAGCACGGCACGGCGCGAGACGACGATATTGCCGCGGCGCCGGTCCATCTTGAGGACCTGGAAGGGCTGGGGAACATCCATCAGCGGGGTGACGTCCCGCACCGGGCGGATATCGACCTGCGAGCCGGGGAGGAACGCCACTGCACCATCGAGGTCGACCGTGAAGCCGCCCTTGACGCGGCCGAAGATGCGGCCTTCGACGCGCTTGCCTTCGCCGAACTCGCTTTCCAGCTTGTCCCACGCGGCTTCGCGGCGGGCGCGGTCACGCGACAGCATGGCTTCGCCATCAGCGTTCTCGACCCGGTCAACGAAGACTTCAACTTCGCCGCCGACGGTCAGGCCTTGGTCGTCATCGCCGCGCGCAAATTCCTTGAGAGAGATGCGGCCTTCGCTCTTGAGGCCGACGTCGATCACGGCATAGCCGTTTTCGATCGCTGTAACGGTGCCTTTGACGACACGGCCTTCAAAGCCATCTTCGCCGGCGCCGCCGAGTTGTTCATTGAGCATCGCCTCGAAATCGGCGCGCGTGGGCATCTGAGTTGCCATAGGCTGAATAAGTCCTGTGTTCGTTGTGCTACCGGCCACCGGTTTTTCCGGGGTCTTTCACCGCTTCCCGTGCACCATTGCGCGGGCTGGCGGGCCAAGAGGCCGAAATCTCCGCGTGGCCCCATGCCAGCGCGAAGGTTCTCGCAATCAGCAATGTTTGCAAGAACGGCGCGCGCCTAGGGGAGGGCGGCGCATGATGCAAGGATTTTCGGGCTGTTCCGCACGTCCTTGGCCCACCTCGTTCGTCGGGGAAAACCCGCGCCGGTTCTGTTCACGGGTGTGGGCGCAAGCTCGGTCCTGTTCTAACGATGGACGACAGGCCGAGGCACGCAGATCAATGGACGCGGTGGCGACAGACAGGCAAGATATGCAGCGCCGCATTCTGTTGCCGGCCGGGCTCGCTGTGGCTTGCTGCGCGCTGGCGCTAGCGATCCAATGGTCGCGCCTGTTGAACCATGATGTTGCCTATCTTGTCTGGGTCGCTGATCGCATGGTTGGTGGCGCTGTTTTCGGCGTCGACATCCGCGAGATCAATCCGCCGATGTCAGCCTTGCTGTACTTGCCCGCCGCGCTCGCCGCGCCGCTGGCTGGGCTAGACCAAGCCGTCAAACTGTGGATCGGAGCACTGTTCGCGCTGGCGCTGATCGTGCTGGGCCGGGTCGCTGCTCCCGAGCTGCGGTTGCCGCTGGTCGCTGCT
The DNA here is from genome assembly GCA_046080005.1 of Erythrobacter sp. Lineage (GTDB taxonomy): Bacteria > Pseudomonadota > Alphaproteobacteria > Sphingomonadales > Sphingomonadaceae > Erythrobacter. The sequence goes on along the minus strand of JBJTTE010000005.1, from coordinate 1,902 downwards.
GTTGGCCTGTTTGTGGCCTTGGCCTTTCCCCGCGAGTTTGGCCAGCGCGACCAGATCGCTTTGCTCTTCCTGCTGCCCTACAGCTTCGGTCCTGGCCAGACCCGAGGCTGGCAGTTGTCCAGCGGGATCTTGGCGGGCCTTGCGGTTTGCATCAAGCCGCATTTCCTTCTGGTGGTTATTGCCGCCTTTGCCCTGCGCCGCAGGACTGGTCCGGCCGAATGGGCGATCGGCTTTACGGGCCTCACCTATGGTGCGGTCCTGCTTGCTTTCTTCCAGCCCTACCTCTCTCAGATGCTGCCCCAGGCGCGCGAGGGCTATTCCGGGATCATCCCTCGACCAGAGGGGTTCGAGCAGGCGCGGGTCATTGCGATCTATCTGGTGATGGTTAGCGCGATTGCCTTGCTTGGGCGTGATCGCCGACTGATCGGTCCCATGCTGATGGCGCTGGCATTCTTTGCGGTGGTCCTGCTTCAGGGCAAGCTATTCCACTATCACTTCATTCCGGTCTGGGGGGCGATGCTTGCCGCTTTGGTAACCCTGACGACCGCCCCCTTGCCGCGTTCGCGGGTCTATGCCGGGCTGGGCCTGTTGCTGGTGGTCTATTGGGTTGGGAGTCTGTCGCTCTCTTGGTATCGTGACGGTGAGAGGCGCGAGGCGCTGGTACCCCAATTGCTTTCCGAGATCGATCGGGCGCAGGACTTTCTGGTCATTTCTGACTATCCTTTTCCGGCATTTCCGACGGCGATCTACAGCGCCAGGCCCTATCGCGGGGTCGGTGCATGCAACATGGCGCTGGCGGCGGTGGCCCGGCTCGAAAGCGGGCAGGACCTGACAATAAATCCGAAGGTTCGGCAGTTAGCTGCCGCAACTTCGACAGCCGAGTTGCGCAGCCTGCCTGATCTGGTGATCGTCAATTCGAACTGGAGCGGCTTTTCACGGATTGGCTCTGGCCAATTTGACGGTCTGGCGTGGCTTGACCAGCAGGACGAGTTCCACCGCATTTGGCAGAATTATCGGGAAACCGGACGCGTCGGCACCTATCGCCTGTTCCGGCGCGCTACACCCCGACCTTCGTCCTCACCAGAGCAATAGCAGCGCTGATTGCCGCGTCCCGGCTCAAGTCGCTGGTATCGAGAAGCACCGCGTCTGCCGCTGCCACCAGCGGCGCTTCCGTGCGGGTGCGGTCGCGCAAGTCGCGGGCTTCAAGCTCGGCGGCGATTGCGGCCAACGAAACCGCACGGCCATCCGCCTGCATTTCCCTGAAGCGGCGCTCGGCGCGCGCAGGGACTGAGGCGACGACGAACAGCTTCACGTCTGCCTCCGGCGCAATGATTGTGCCGATGTCGCGCCCGTCGAGCACCGCGCCGCCCTCTTGCCGCGCAAAGGTACGCTGGCGTTCATAGAGAGCACGGCGGACAGCTGGATGCACCGAGACGCGGCTCGCATAGCCGCCGCTTTCTTCCGAACGCAGGACCGGATCATCGAGCAGGCTATCGGCAAAGGCACAGGCCGCAAGCGCGTCGTCAGCATTGTCGGGATCGCCGCCATTCAATGCTGTCAGCCGCCCGACAGCCCGGTACAGCAGACCCGTATCGAGGTGCGGAAGGCCGAAATGTTCGGCCAGCGCCTTGGCGATGGTGCCTTTGCCCGAGGCGGTGGGTCCGTCGACTGCGATGATCATGGCTGCGGGGCGTGGCAAAGCGCAGACGACTTGGCAAGTCGAGGCAGCGGCGTTTATCCCTCCTTCACCGCCGTGGGATAGGCTCAGAGTCGGTTTCGAAAGTCATTCAGAGCGTGCCAATCGGCGGATCATGAGCATGGCGGCGGCGGCGTAGAGGAAGGCTGCGGCGGATTTGAGGGTGGCTTCGACGTCCTTGGCGAGGCGCCGGTTTCGGTTGATCC
>JBJTTE010000004.1:0-14102 GCA_046080005.1 Erythrobacter sp. | reverse complement strand
GGGGCAACCAGCCACTGCCGCGCGCCATTCCTGTCCAGCGGACTTCTGAACGCGATCAGGGTGGGTCAGGTTGGTCGGAAACCGCTCTAAGGCGGGGTCTCAACCGAAACCCACGTCCAGAAAGCTTGGGCGCGGGCCGTTCCATTCTCCAGCGGCTACGGGTTCGTCATCCTCGCGGGTGCGTCTGGGCGTCCGATCGTTGCGCTCTTCGGGCTCGCGGCGGGCGTCCCTGTCACGGCGGGGCCTCCTTTCAGGTCGCTCGGCACGATTCGTCCGGCGTTCGTCCGCTTCCCGGCGCGGCGCGGCTTCGGACCGTCCCTCGCGTTGTTCGTTCTGGTCTGCTTGCGCGGCCTGTGCGGCTTCGGCCTGCGCCAGCATCTCCGAAAGGTCGACCCGCACGTCCTGCTTGCCGAACACCTTGATCGCGCTGCCGGTCAGCTTCTCGACATTGGCGATGGCTTCGGCGTCCTCATCGGACACGAAGGTGAAGGCGCGGCCCTTGGCGCCGGCCCGACCAGTCCGGCCGATGCGGTGGACATAATCGTCAGGATGCCAAGGCGTGTCGAAGTTGAAGACGTGACTGACACCCTTGATATCGAGCCCGCGCGCCGCGACGTCCGAAGCAACCAGGATATTGACCTCGCCGGTCTTGAAGCGATCCAGTTCCTTCAAGCGCGAGGTCTGATCCATATCGCCGTGGATTTCGCTCGAGCGGAACCCGTGGCGCTTGAGGCTCTGGTTCAGTTCGCGCACGGTCGTCTTGCGGTTGGCGAAGATGATCGCGGTTTCCACCAGATCGTTTTCGAGGAACCAGCGCAGCGTTTCACGCTTGGCGCGCGCCTTGACCGGCACCTTGAAGGCGGTGATATCGGCGTTGGTCGATGCCGCGCGGCTGACTTCGATCCGTTTGGGATTGCTCAGGAACTTCTTGGCAAGCTTCTCGATCGGCGGAGGCATGGTCGCCGAGAACAGCATCGTCTGGCGGGTTTCGGGCAGCTTGGAGCAGATGAATTCGATATCCGGGATAAAGCCCATGTCGAGCATCCGGTCCGCCTCATCGATCACCAGCAATTCACAACCGGTCAGCAGGATCTTGCCGCGCTCGAACAGGTCCATCAAGCGACCGGGCGTGGCGATCAGCACGTCGACACCTTCGTCGAGCGCCTTGAGCTGATCGCCCATCTGCACCCCGCCGATCAATAGCGCCATTCTGAGATCGTGGTTCTTGCCATACTTCTCAAAGTTCTCGGCCACCTGTGCAGCGAGTTCGCGGGTTGGTTCGAGGATCAACGAGCGTGGCATCAGCGCACGGCGGCGGCCAGCCGCCATCACGTCAATCATCGGCAACACAAAGCTGGCGGTCTTGCCGGTGCCAGTCTGGGCGATGCCGATGAGATCCTTCATCATCAGCACCGTCGGGATAGCCTGCGCCTGGATCGCGGTCGGCGTGGTGTAGCCCGCGTCTTCGACGGCTTTGAGCAATTCGGGGGAAAGGCCGAGATCGGCGAAAGTCATGCGGTCGCTGGTGTCCGAGAGTAGCGGGCAGGGTTGCTGCCGGGATTACCGGCCTGAGCGCGCCGACGAGCGCTGCTTTAGGCCGCCGCGGCTTTCCTGCAAATAGGCACAAAAGTGAAGGAATCGGGCAGACTGTCTGGGTCGATTAGGTCCGCACTTCAACGAGCTGACGCATGGTCTCGACCTCGCAGCTCGCGCCCGTGCGCGATTGCAACTTGTCCCGGTCCACGCAAAGTCGCCCGTCCTTGTTCTTTTCGACATAGAACCCGGAATAGAAATCGCGGGCACGGCAGGCCTTTTCGAGGTTTACCGAGATCATCCGCCGGTCACGCAGGAACAGCACGAGCCGATTGCCGCTTCCAGTCTGGACGGCCGCAATGCCGCTGAGCGCAACGCACTTTTCTTTGCCGCGTTCTTCAAATCGAGGAGCGGCCGGGCGCTGCGGCTGTTCCGCACTCATGTTGAGCCGCGCCGAGGAAGGCGCGGGGGCGATGCGCACGACCACGCGCTGCTCAATGCGCACTTGATACAAGATTGAGGACAGGCGCAGCGCGGTCAATGGGTTGATCATAGCTGGCTCGTCCTGCGCCTGCATCGTGATCGCATCGCATTGCTGCCTCGACGCTGGCGCTGTCGAGGGCGGCTCTTGCTGCGCGTCAGCCGTTGCCAACGCCCAGGGCAGCATAAGCACCAAGGGGGCCGCAAGGGCGAACAAATCTTGCATGAGCTGGCGTAATGTCTCCGGTCAGAATGCGAGGGATTTTTCCCGAACCCCGCTTGTCTTTCGAACGTTTGGAGTAGAGCGCGTATCACCCCTGCTTGAACCGAGCGTTAACCCGCTGGCACCGGAACCCAAAAGCGGTGGCAATCTAGGGCCCGGGTGTGGCATGGTCGCAACAATGAATCAGGTCGCCTTGCCCCCTCGCACAACCATCAGCGCTGAGGCGTTCCTCGGCGAGGCTCGCGCCCTGCTCGGGCCACGCGGACTGACGAGTGATCCTGAACGGCTGGATGCCTGGCTAACCGACTGGCGGGGGCGTTACACTGGCCGCGCGCTCGCGCTGGCGTCGCCCGCTTCGGTTGATGAGGTCGCTGCTCTCGTAAAGCTCTGCGCCGCGCACCGCGTGCCGATCGTCCCGCAAGGCGGCAATAGCGGCATGGCGGGCGGTGCAACGCCCGATGCCAGCGGCACGGCGATCATCCTCTCGCTGCGGCGCATGGACCATATCCGCAGACTTTCGCCCGACGCGGGACAGGTAGTGTGTGAGGCCGGCGTGATCCTCCAGTCCCTTCATGATGCTGCCGAGAACGCAGGACTGCGCTTTCCCCTGACGCTGGGTGGCAAGGGCTCGGCAACAATCGGCGGGCTGATCTCAACCAATGCCGGGGGGACGCAGGTGTTGCGCCATGGGACCATGCGCGCGCAGGTCCTGGGGCTAGAGGCAGTGCTGGCGTCAGGCGAGGCGCTCGATCTCATGACCCCGCTCAAGAAGGACAACCGTGGGTTTGACCTCAAGCAGCTCCTGATCGGGTCGGAAGGGACACTGGGGATCGTCACGGCCGCAACGCTGCGGCTGCTGCCTGCGGCGACCGGGCGCGCGACGGCATGGGTGGGGCTTGACGGGATTATCGATGCTCGCACTGCGCTGCGCCGCATGGAAGGCGCGCTGGGCGATGCTCTTGAAGGCTTCGAGGTTGTGCCCGCACATTGTCTCGACAGCGTCCTTGCCCACCAGCCCGGAGCGCGCGCACCGCTTGAGGCGCGTTATCCATGGCATGCACTGATCGAAGCTGTATCTTCCACCCAGGACAGTGGCGATCTGCGCGACGCGCTTGAGAAGGGCCTCGCAGCGGCACTCGATGAAGGGCTTATCAAGGACGCGGTGATTGCGGCCAATGATACGCAGGCTGAAGCTTTCTGGGCGCTCCGCGACGGCATTTCCGCAGCCGAACGCGCACTCGGCCCGGCGATGCAGCACGACATCTCGGTCCCAGTCGAAAGAATGCCCGAATTTATCCTTGCCGCTGTGCCCAAGGTTGAAGGCGCCTTTCCTGGCACCCGCGCTGTCGCATTTGGTCATTTGGGGGACGGCAATGTCCACTTCCATGTGCTTGCTCCGGCGGGCGCTATCCGCGGGGTGTGGGAAGAGGCCGAGGGCAAGGTGGTGAGCGCGCAGGTTTACGATCTCGTCACCCAATGGGGTGGCTCAATCAGCGCCGAACACGGGATCGGACAAATGAAGGTCGACGAACTTGCTCGCTTGCATGACCCGGTCGCCCTTACCGTCATGGCACAGGTCAAGGCGGCGCTTGATCCGCTCGGTCTGCTGAATCCCGGGAAACTGCTGCACGCCTTACCGCAGACCTGAACCTCGCGGCTTGCGCAGCCAGCGGCGAGGCCTTAAGGGCCGCGCGTTCGGCGGGAGGCTGCAGTTTCTCCGCCAAGGGGATCAACCACCACCGCTTATCGGAGACTTCGCCATGGCCAGCGCGCCGCAACCGCAACTGCCGATGTTCTACAAGGACCTTCTACCGCTCAACAGCCGCGATCATGCCGACTGGAAGGCCGGCACTCTGGAGAGCGCGGCCTATCTCGCCGCGACCCATGCGATCCCGCTGACCTCTGATGAATTCGTTGATGCGCAGCGCGATTTCCCGATTGTGTTCACGTCTGGGGAAAACCCACTGCCGATCGCGCTGTTCGGCCTCAACGAGGGAGTCAACACCTTCGTCGGCGATGACATGAAGATCAACCAGGTGATCTACCTCCCGGCTTACGCGCGGCGTTATCCTTTCATCCTTGCGAGGTTGCAACCGGATAGCGAAGACATGTCGCTCTGCTTCGATCCCACCTCGGGCCTGCTTGGCAAGTTCGAAGAGGGTCTCCAGATTTTCGATGGTTCGGGCCAAGCGACCGAATACACGCAGGGTGTGCTCGATTTCTGCCGCCGCTTCGAGGAAGCCGGACAGCGGACCAAGGTGTTCATGGAGGAACTTGGCAAGCTCGACGTGCTCATGGATGGCGAAATCGCCATTACCCGCAATGACATGCCCGACAAGCCGTTCGTCTATCGCGGTTTCCGGATGGTTGATGAAAACAAGCTGCGCGAATTGCCGGCCGCAAAGCTGGAAGAGCTTGCTCGGAACGGCATGCTGATGCTGATCTACGCCCACCTCTTCTCGCTGAACCTGATGCGCACTCTGTTCGAGCGGCAGCTGGCCCAAGGCAAGGTCCCGGTGACGGCTGAGGGCGCTCCGGCACCCACGCTGAATTGATGCATCATCTCGGAGCGGCAATGCTCCGGTTCGGGTAACAGTCCAGACGGGCGGGAAGACCCTGGTTCTCCTGCCCGTTGCTTTAGCGGACTATTCCGCTGCCTGATGCAAACCGTCGGCGCCGCCAAGCAGCGCGGCTTCCGCACCCAGCTCGCGTACGAGCCGCGCCAACATCGCGGCCATTGCCGGAAGGCCCGCGCCGGTCTCGGCCAGATCGCGGTCGAGATAGCTCGCGCGGCACACCTCAATCTGCAACGCGTGCACACCAGACTGGGGTGCGCCATGGCGGTCGAGCACGTAACCGCCCGAGTAAGGCCGATTTTGCGCCACCGGGATGCCGCCTCGCTCAAGATGGGCCAGTGCCCGGCCCACCAGGGCATTGTGGCAAGAAACACCAAAGCGGTCGCCCAGCACCAACACCGGCGCGCGAGCCTCGCCTTCAAACGCACGCAGCGGCGGCATCGAGTGAAGATCGATCAGCAGCGCCGCGCCCCATTGCGCCCGGATGAGCTCAAGCATCTGACCGAGCCGCGCGTGATAGGCGCGGTGGATGCCCTCGATCCGGGCCGCAAGCTCATCGCGTGCGAGCCGACCGCGCCAGATTTCTCCCGTTCCCGGCAGGCGGCGCGGTACCAGACCCAGCCCGCTGCGCGCTCTGGCATTGCTGCGCTGGCCGGGCTCAAGGCAGGCAACATCATCGGGGCGTCCGCCTTCGATCATGTCCCAGTCGATATCATCCTCGGCACGGTTGAGATCGAGCAAGGCGCGTGGGGCATGGGCGACAAGCAGGGCCGCTCCGGTCTCGCGTGCGACTGCCACCCCGAGACGATCGGCATAGCGATCCTCGAGCCTTAGCTGTGCGAGGTCAGCATTGCGCATCCGCGTAATGACTGATGGCGGATAGGCGCGGCCCGCATGGGGCACCGCGATCAACACCGGTAGGTGCAGGTGTAACGGGCTTGTCAGGGTAAAGGCCGGGGCCTCATCTAGACCAGGCACCACGCCGCCGTTGGTGGCCATTCGCTCGGTTTTGGAGCCAGTTCGAGAGGACCGGGAAGACGAGGACATTGTCGTCGGCCTTGCTGACGGGTTTGGGCTGGTCTGTCAAAGCCTGATCGCACGAATCGCCGCGCTCATCCGCACTGTTCCAGAGACAATCGCGGCCCGGGACAAAGAATTCTTAAGCCTGCCATGCTAACGACCCTTCATGACTGCGACACGCCCCCCCCGCATCCTGCTTGCCGAGGACGAGGAAGCCATGCGCGCCTATCTCGGACGGGCGCTTACCAATGCCGGCTTTGATGTCACTATGGTTGACCGGGGTACCGATGCCGTACCGCTGCTCGAAACCGGCGAAATTGACCTCCTGCTATCCGACATCGTCATGCCCGAAATGGACGGGATCGAATTGGCCCAGCGCTGTGCTGAGATTTCGCCGAGGACGAAGGTGATGTTCATCACCGGCTTTGCTGCTGTGTCGCTGCGCGCTAGCCGCGAACAACCTGCCGCCAAAGTGCTGTCCAAGCCGTTCCACCTGCGCGATTTGGTGCTCGAGGTGGAACGGGTGTTCGACGAAGCCAGCGAAGCGCGGAGCTGACCTGGCGGCAGTGCGAATCGCTTGCGCCTTGGCAGGTGCTGCGATAAAGGGCCGCTCCGCCCTCAACCGGGGCCGATCCGATGGTGCGGGCGTATAGCTCAGTGGTAGAGCACTATGTTGACATCGTAGGGGTCGCAAGTTCAATCCTTGCTACGCCCACCATCGGCTGATCCTTGGGTCGCTATTTCGGAAACACTTCTGGAGATCGGGCCTACTCGCCAATCGTGTTGCTGCGCAGGTCGCGGTCAATCACCGGAGAGCCGACATCAGTCACCCGCCAACGGCATTCAGGCAGCCACTGCACGTTGCGCAAGACTCCGCTCATGGTGGTGAAGCGACCAGTGCGAATGTCCTTGCGCAGTACCCACTCGGCATCGACCTCGGCTGGAACCGAACAGGTCTTCTCGCCGCTCTTGCGAGGGGGATACCAGTAGCGCCTGCCGTACAGCCGGTCGCCCGCCACGCGCCCGCGGAAGAACACTGATCCCGCTTCGATCGCCAGTATCTCGTCGTCCCGCCGGAAGCGGATCGTCACATCCTCACCGCTCTGTTCAACCAGAAATTCTGCGTAGAAGCCCCAGACGCCCGAGAGTCCGCCGTCGACGTTCTGGCCACGCAGAACATGCTTGGTGTCGGCCACCGCATCAATCGCCGACCAACGCAGCTGCGGTCCGACTAGCCGAGCAGGCGTTTCGGGCAACCCATCGAGCCGGGGATAGGGCTGCGATGCTGGATCGAGTGAAATTGTGAGAGGATAGCGTTCAGGCACCCCAGTCGCGGAACGCGCAGGAGGCACGGTTCCCCGCCAGACCTTCCCAAGGCCGTCCTGCTGCTCCCAGTTAAGCACCCTTCCGCCCGGAACCGTGACCACCGGCGGACGTGACAAGGAGCTAGGGAAGCTGAGCGTAATCGCCATACCGCGCTGCAGGTCGCCCAGTCCGATCACTTCGTTACGTTGCTTGTTGAGCACGATGGTCTTGTCTTGGGGTCCTAGCAAATAAGTGATCCGGTTGAGCGCGATCATGTTGTCGCGCAGTTCCTCGCGCATTGCTCGCTCGCGATCGCGCGAACCCCTCAGCGCGACCAGTGTGCCGCCCATTTCCAGCGCCACCGCCGCCAGTTCCCGCTCTGCCTCTCCGGCGAGGTATTCGGAGTAGGCGGTCACCCCCGTCTTGGCGATCGACGTGAGCGCGGACACCAGCAAGCCATCCTGGAGGGTCTTGGCATAGGTCACCACCCCGGGGCCGACCCCCTTCCCGAGACCCGCAATCACCACGTCCGGAGAGGCTGCCGCGCCAAGCAGGGACTCGATCGTATCGCCAAGGACAACCTGACCGCCCGCCAGGGCGGTATTGGTCAGCGTAGTACCGTAGGTCGGGTCAGTGGGCTTGTATTTGTCGACCGCATTGGCAACGACCTTCCCGAGAAAATCGGATCCGCCCTTGCCGAGCAACACCTGAGGGATCTGCCCACCAGATAGGTTGCTGCGCGAAAGCCCCTCCCACAGTGCTGGAAGTGTCGATACACCGCCCGTGGCAAAGGCGCCGACCAGTGTGCCCAGGGAATCGATCCCGGTCGTGACGACTGTGCCCCAGTAACGGTACTCGGCGGAATCATCGACCATATCGTTGAACTGCGGCTGTAGAGTCTCGAGCCGTGGGACAAGCGAGAAGCGAAGCACGCGCTCATCGGCAATCGCCTGCTGAAGCGTCCCGATCCTTTCAATCACGAGCCGTTGCGCCTAGAGCACGTTCTCCGGTAACCGGGTCACTGGCCCCTTTTGCGGTTCCCATTGCGCGACATAAATCGCCTTCCCGCCCGAACTTACTTCGATCCGTTCGACGAATGGCGGCGGATTGACCACTACGGCGGCCAGATACCGCGGGATGAGCCGCACGAGTTCAGCCTGGGTCGCGGACAGTTCTCCTGCCACTCGGTCATAGACCCGCTGCGCAGAGGCAACCTGCGCGAGGTAATCATCGAGCGGATTGCGGCGCAACGCGAGCCTGCTGGTGGCCGCCTCCAGATCCCGTTGCGCTCTCCATGCCTCAGCGAGAGCATCAAGCCGCAGATCAAGCGCTGCGGCGAGACGCGAATCGTCAGGTACCAGATCGGGTCTCTTGAGGATCGCGGCATAGGCCTCTTCCGCCGCCTGCCCTTTCGCCTTGGCGTCCCTGTCCCGCAATTTGGCCTGTTCGACCGCGAGCTCAAGGCTGAGCAGGTTGACCTCGTTGCCGATCCGCGCCAGCGCCGCAGCCTCTTCGATCGCCTCGAGCGAAACGCGCGCGCGTTCAAGCGTTTCAACCTGCCTCAGCTCAAGTTCCATCAACTCGCGTAGCGTTGCCCCGCTGGCCAGGTCAAAGTCGCTATTCGGTGCAGCGGTCAAGCCCTGAGCCGACAACTCGGCAGCCGAAACAGCCATTGTTGCAATCAGGCAGATACGGCCCCACGCTAACAGTTTGCGCATGACTTCTTTCTCCCGCACGAAGCCATCCACTGGCCAGCAGACTACGCATTCTGCCCCGCATCAACAAGCTCACGTGCCGGGATCGGCTTGCCACCTGCCTTGCAAGCGCGCCCCTCTCTGCTAAAGCCCCGCACGGGATCTTCACAGCAGTTCCTGTCGATCAGACACAGCCTCGCGCAAGCCGGGCTCGAAGGATAGGGCAACATTCATGGACAAAATCAAAGTCGCCACCCCCGTCGTCGAACTCGATGGCGATGAAATGACCCGCATCATCTGGCAGTGGATACGCGAAAGACTGATCCTGCCCTACCTCGATATCGACCTGAAGTATTACGACCTCTCGATCGAGAACCGTGACGCGACCGACGATCAGGTGACCGTCGATTCCGCCAATGCTATCAAGCAGTACGGCGTAGGCGTGAAGTGCGCGACTATCACGCCCGATGAGCAGCGGGTCGAGGAGTTCAGCCTCAAGAAAATGTGGAAGAGCCCCAACGGCACGATCCGCAATATTCTGGGCGGGGTGGTGTTCCGCGAACCGATTGTGATCGACAACGTGCCGCGTCTGGTCCCGGGTTGGACTGACCCGATTGTCGTTGGCCGCCATGCGTTCGGTGACCAGTACAAGGCCACCGACACCCTGATCCCCGGGCCCGGCAAGCTGCGGCTGGTATGGGACGGTGCGAACGGCGAAAAGATCGATCTGGACGTGTTCGACTTCCCCAGCGCTGGCGTGGCGATGGCGATGTACAATCTCGACGATTCGATCCGCGATTTCGCCCGCGCCAGCTTCAACTACGGTTTGAATCTGGGCTGGCCGGTGTACCTCTCGACCAAGAACACGATCATGAAGGCCTATGACGGGCGCTTCAAAGACCTGTTCCAAGAGGTGTTCGACACGGAAGGCTTCGCCGAGCAGTTCAAGGCCAAGGGCATGGTCTATGAGCACCGCTTGATCGACGACATGGTCGCCTCTGCGCTCAATTTGTTAGGCAAATTCGTCTGGGCCTGCAAGAACTATGATGGTGATGTGCAATCGGACACCGTGGCGCAGGGCTTCGGCTCGCTGGGCTTGATGACCTCGGTGCTGCTCTCCCCCGATGGCAAGACGGTCGAAGCCGAAGCCGCGCACGGCACCGTTACGCGCCACTATCGCCAGCACCAGCAGGGCAAGGCGACCTCGACCAACCCGATCGCGTCGATCTTCGCCTGGACGCGCGGCCTGATGTATCGCGGAAAGTTCGATGGCACACCCGAAGTCGTGAAGTTCGCCGAAACGCTCGAACGCGTGTGCATCGCCACGGTCGAGAAGGGCCACATGACGAAGGATCTCGCGCTACTGATCGGTCCCGGTCAGGCCTGGCAAACCACCGAAAAGTTCTTCGAGACGATTGTGCAGAACCTCGAAAAGGAAATGGCCGCCTAAGAACAATTGGGCGTTGATGGCAGGCATTCTGAGCCGGGCGGCCGCACAGGCCGGCCCGGCTTTTTATTTCTGACCAGCTAGGGTGACAGCCCCGCCAAGCCCCGTTAAGCCCTCCCAGTGGCTGGCGAACTGACCCTCTCTCCGTTCCTGTCCGATGCACTGGTAATCCTGGGCGCGGCCGGAATCGTGATCCCGGTCTTTGCCCGCTTTCGCATTACGCCAATCATTGGCTTCATCCTGATCGGGGTGCTGGTAGGCCCCTATGGTCTGGGTACGCTCGTCGAACGCGTCCCGTGGCTCCATTACGTCACCATCACCGATCCTGCCGAGCTGACGCCATTTGCCGATTTTGGCATCGTGCTGCTGCTGTTCGCGATCGGATTGGAGCTTTCGTTCAATCGCCTTTGGCAGATGCGCAAGCTGGTGTTCGGGCTTGGCGCGCTCGAGGTGCTGATCAGCGGCGGAGCGCTTGCGCTGTTCGTCGGGCTCGCTGGGGGAATGAACTTCACCGCGGCGCTCGCTCTGGGATTTGCGCTTGCCTTTTCTTCAACCGCGATTGTCCTACCGATCTCTGGCACGCGCACGCCGGTCGGCCGCGCCGCGCTATCAATGCTGCTGTTCGAAGACATCATGATCGTTCCGATCATTTTCATCCTCGGCGCGCTGGCCCCCAATGCGCAGGCCGATGGGTGGGAAGGCCTGATCACGACCTTGTGGCAGGGCGGGCTGGTGATCGCGGTGCTGCTGGTGGCAGGCCGCCTTGCCCTCCCGCGCCTGTTCGCGCAGGCCGCACGCACGAAGAGCCCCGAACTGTTCCTCGCTGCCTCGCTGCTGGTGGTCATTGGTGCAAGCCTTGCCACCGCGCTGGTCGGCCTTTCGCCGATTGTCGGCGCGCTGATCGCGGGCCTTCTCATCGCTGAGACCGAGTATAACACCGAGATCGAACTGATCATGGAACCGTTCAAGGGTCTCGCGCTCGGTGTGTTCCTGATCACTGTCGGCATGAGCGTCAACCTTGCCGAAATCGGCGCAGAGATTGGGATGCTTACTGTCGCAGTCGTGGGCGTGTTGGTGTTCAAGGCGATCGTTACCAGCGTCGTGCTGCGAATGATGGGCGCGCGCCGAGGGACAGCAGCAGAGACCGGCGTGTTGATGGCCTCCCCCAGCGAAACCACTCTCATCATCCTCGCTGCAGCGACCAGCGCGCTTGTGCTTGACGCAGAGACGGCCCGCTTTTGGCAGACCGTAACCGCGATCGGGCTGACGATCACTCCGCTCCTTGCTCGCCTCGGCGCGGTGATCGCCCGACGGGTCGATGAGGCAGCGCATCTGCCCCTCGAGGATGACAGCGACACGGCGCGGACAATTATCGTAGGCGGCGGTCGGGTCGGGCGCTTGGTGGCCGACATGATGCACACCCACGCCAAGCCCTATGTGATGATCGACCTAAACCCCGATCTGATCACCACTGCCAAGCGCGAGGGTTATCGTGCCACCTTCGGCGATGCCGCAAGGGGCGACACCCTTTCCCGGCTCGGCGTTGAGACTGCACCTGCGGTGGTCTTGACCATGGATGAGCCGGTGCTTGCCCAGCGGCTTGTCGCCAAGCTCCGGCAGACCTATCCTGAACTCCTGATTGTCGCCCGCGCACGCGACACCGATCACGCTGCAGCCCTCTACCGCGCCGGTGCAAGTCATGCGGTGCCTGAGACGCTGGAGAGCTCGCTGCAGTTGTCCGAGGCGGTGCTGGTCGACATCGGGGTCGCGATGGGCCCGGTGATCGCGTCGATCCACGCCAAGCGCGTCGAATATCGCGAGCAGCTGGAACGCGACGGAGGACTGAGCGAGAAGCCGAAGCTGCGGACGAGCGCCAGCGAAGCGGGTTGATCCGACCAGAGTCATCCGCAGAGAAGGCGCGTGGATAGCCCGCGAATTCAATTTCACACCGTCGACCGGCAGCAGAACCGAGCAGGGTAAGGGCGCAGTTCGCGCCGCCTTGATTACAGCGCTGGCTGCGCTTCCAGCACCGCTTTCACGGCCGCGAGGGCCTCACCCGCCTTGGCCCCGTTGGGCCCGCCACCCTGTGCCATATCAGGCCGGCCACCGCCGCCCTTGCCGCCCAAGGCTTCGACCCCTGCGCGCACCAGGTCAACGGCGCTGAACCGGACCGTCAGGTCGTCGGTTACGGCAACAGCAATGCTCGCCTTGCCCTCGTTTATCGCAATGATCGCCGCGACGCCCGATCCTATGCGCTGCTTGGCGGCATCGAGCAGAGGGCGCAGTTCCTTGGGATCGAGCCCATCGAGCACCTGTCCGCTGAATGTCACGCCGGCAATGGTCTCATCGGCAACCGCAGTCGCGCCGCCCGATCCGACACCGCCCAGAGCAAGCGCCTTCTTCGCCTCGGCAAGTTCCTTTTCGAGCCGCTTGCGTTCTTCGAGCAGCGCAGAAAGGCGCGCAGGCACCTCCTCAGGCGTGGCGCGGATCACGCTCGCGGCAGACTTCAACGCTTCCTCGCGCGCTACCAACCATTGGCGCGCGCGTTCGCCTGTCATCGCCTCGACCCGGCGCACGCCCGAAGACACCGCGTTCTCCGCAACGATGCGGAACACGCCAATATCGCCGGTTGCGCGCACATGGGTGCCGCCGCACAGTTCGACCGAATAGTTGCGTCCCTCTCCGCCGGCGCGCCCCATCGAGAGAACGCGGACCTCGTCGCCGTACTTTTCGCCGAACAATGCGAGCGCGCCCGCTGCCACGGCGTCATCCGGCGTCATGAGGCGGGTCGACACGGCTTCGTTGGCACGGATTTCGGCGTTCACTTCTGCTTCGATTGCAGCGACATCGTCAGGCGTCAGCGCCACCGGATGCGAGAAATCGAAACGCAGCCGGTCTTCGGCGACCATGCTGCCCTTTTGCGTCACATGCCCGCCGAGGCGGTTGCGGAGCGCGGCATGGACGAGGTGCGTCGCCGAGTGATTGGCGCGGATGCGGTCGCGGCGATCAACATCGACCTTGAGTTCGACCGTTTCGCCCACGGCGATCGTGCCCGCTTCGATCTGCACCTGATGGGCATGGAGGCGGCCCAGCGGCTTAGACGTGTCGGCAACAACCGCCCGCAAGCCCCTCAAATTTAACATCGCTCCAGCATCGCCGGTCTGACCGCCACTTTCGCCATAGAAGGGTGTCTGGTTGGTGAGGATCACGACCTCATCGCCCGGACCAGCACTGGCGACCTCGGCTCCGCCTTTGACGATGGCAACCACGCGTCCCTCACCGCTGGTCGACGAATAGCCTGTGAACTCGCTTGCCCCCTCGCGCTCGGCAATATCGAACCAGACCTCGCCCGACGCCGCCTCGCCCGAACCCTTCCATGCGGCACGGGCGGCCGCGCGTTGACGGGCCATCGCAGCATCGAAGCCGGTCTTGTCGACCCCAATCCCGCGAGCACGCAGCGCATCTTCGGTGAGGTCATAAGGAAAGCCATAAGTGTCATAGAGGCGGAAAGCGACGTCACCATCCAGCGCGCTGCCCTCAGCCATATCGCCGGTGGCTTCATCCAGCAATTTCAATCCCTTGTCGAGGGTTCTGCGGAACTGCGTTTCCTCGCGTTCGAGCACTTCGGCGATCAGCGCTTGGCCTCGGGAAAGCTCCGGATAGGCCGCGCCCATCTCGGTCACGAGCGCGGGAACGAGCCGATGCATCAAGGGTTCGGACGCGCCGAGCAAATGCGCGTGGCGCATGGCGCGGCGCATGATCCGACGCAGGACGTAGCCGCGGCCTTCATTCGAAGGGAGCACACCATCGGCCATGAGAAAACT
>JBJTTE010000003.1:0-5564 GCA_046080005.1 Erythrobacter sp. | reverse complement strand
CGGGGCCTTAGCTCAGCTGGGAGAGCGCAACACTGGCAGTGTTGAGGTCAGCGGTTCGATCCCGCTAGGCTCCACCAGTCACCACGGAATAAAGTCGAATTTGCCGACCCATTCGAAGGGCGCATTTTCGCAACGCTGGCCGACGAGGTTTCGTCCGCCGGCGTTTTTCGCATGATGCGGGCACGTTCGGGCTCGCAGAGGAGAAGTTGGCGATGTTTGACACGCTGTCGGACCGTTTAGGCGGGGTCTTTGACAAGCTCAAAGGCCGCGGCGCGCTGCGCGAGCAGGACGTGCGTGATGCCATGCGCGAGGTGCGGATTGCGCTGCTTGAAGCTGACGTTGCACTTCCTGTCGCCCGCCGCTTCATTGATGCCGTCGCAGAAAAGGCCGTGGGCCAGGACGTGCTGCGCTCGGTCACACCCGGCCAGCAGGTCATCAAGATCGTTTATGACGAGCTGGTCGAGACGCTCGGCGGGCTGCAGGTCGAAGGCCTGCGTTTGGATGCCAAGCCGCCGGTCGTGATCATGATGGTCGGCCTGCAAGGCTCGGGCAAAACCACCAGCACGGCCAAGCTCGGCAAGCTGATCCGCGAACGTCATGGCAAAAAGGCGCTGATGGCTTCGCTCGACGTCAATCGTCCGGCGGCGCAGGAGCAGCTTGCGGTGCTCGGCGGTCAGGTTGATGTCGCAACCTTGCCGATTGTCGCCGGTCAGCAACCGGTTGATATTGCGCGGCGCGCGATGGAAGCCGCGCGGCTCCAGAATTTTGACGTATTGCTGCTCGACACGGCGGGCCGGTTGCACGTTGACGATGCGTTGATGGCCGAGATGAATGCGGTCGCCAAGGTTTCGGTCCCTGCCGAAGTGCTGTTGGTGGTCGATTCGCTAACCGGTCAGGATGCGGTGAACGTCGCCCAGAGCTTCTCGGGCGAGGTGCCGCTGACCGGTGTTGTCCTGACTCGCATGGATGGCGATGCCAGAGGCGGCGCGGCGCTGTCGATGCGCGCCGTTACCGGCAAGCCGATCAAGTTTGCCGGGACCGGCGAAAAGCTCGATGCGATCGAGCCCTTCCGTCCGGGCTCTGTCGCCGACCGCATCCTTGGGATGGGTGATGTCGTCAGCCTGGTCGAAAAGGCTTCGGCAACGATCAAGGAAGAGGACGCGGAAAAGCTCGCCCGCAACTTCGAAAAGGGCAAGTTTGACCTCGACGATCTCGCGATGCAGCTGCGGCAGATGCGCAAAATGGGTGGGCTCGGAATGCTCGCTGGCATGATGCCGGGCATGAAAAAGGCCAAAGCCGCGATGGCCGCGAGCGGAATGGACGACAAGGTGCTGGTCCACCTCGAAGCGGTAATCTCCTCGATGACCGCCAAGGAGCGCGCCAACCCTGACCTCATGAATGCCAAGCGCAAGAAGCGTGTGGCGGCGGGCAGCGGTACCGATGTGCAGACCGTCAACAAGCTCCTGAAGATGCATCAGGAAATGGCCCGAGCCATGAAGCAGATCAAGAAGATGGGTGGGCTCAAGGGCCTCGCTGCGATGTTTGGCGGCGGCGGCGGCGGCGGTCCGATGGGCGGTATTGGGGGCATGGGCGGCGCTGGCGGCCTTCCGGGCCTTGGCGGCCCCGGGGGGCTCCCTGGCCTTGGCGGTGGCGGCTTGCCCGGCCTCGGCGGACCTCCTCGCATCAAGAAATAGTTTGAGTTCAATCGTTTCAGTTCAAAAGTTCAATTCACTCGAAAGGTAACAGATCATGTCCATTTCTATCCGGCTGTCGCGCGGCGGTGCCAAGAAGCGTCCCTATTATCGCATCGTCGTTGCCAACAGCCGTAGCCCGCGTGACGGCAAGTATCTCGAGCAGATCGGCACCTATAACCCTCTGCTTGCCAAGGACAGCCCCGAGCGCGTCAAGCTGGTCGAAGATCGTGCGCGTTACTGGATCGGCGTTGGTGCGCAGCCGACCGACCGCGTCGCCCGCTTCCTCGATGCTGCCGGCATCAAGGGGCGCACGGCCCGCGTGAACCCCAAGAAGGGCGAACCGGGTGAGAAGGCCAAGGAGCGCGCCGAAGAGCGCGCCGCCAAGATCGCTGAGGCCGAAGAAGCCGCACGGGCGGCCGAAGAAGAAGCCAAGGCCGCCGCTGCTGCTCCAGCCGCCGAAGAAGCGCCTGCCGCTGAAGAAGTCGCTACCGCAGAAGAGCAGGCCGAAGGCTGATTGCCATCATGCCCAAGCCCGTCACCCTCGCTGCGATTGTCGGCGCGCACGGGGTGACGGGCGAGGTCCGCCTGAAGCTGTTTGGCGAGGGTGTGGCTGCGCTTTCGCGGCACAAGCACTTCAATGATGGCGCGCTCACCCTCGTCAAACTGCGCGAAGACGGAAAGGGCGGAGCCATCGCCCGCCTTGCCGAAAGCACCTCGCGCGCCCAAGCGGAGACGCTGCGCGGCACGACGCTCACTGTGCCTCGCGACGCGCTCCCGCCCTTGGCCGAGGGCGAGTTTTACCACGCGGATCTGCTGGGCTTGCCGGTGATTACCGATGCCGGGGATACGATCGGCACTGTTCTTGCGATTGAGAACTTCGGCGCGACCGACATTATTGAAATTGGCCGCATTCCGGCCCCAGAAAAGGGCCCCGCGACCTTCATGGTCCCGCTCATTGCCGCCGCCGTGATCGAATGGGACGAACACCGGCTTGTGATCGGAGCCGCTTTCGCTGACACCTGATGGCGTGAGCTCGTTTGATCATGCCCTCTGGCAGCGCATCGCCGATCACCGTATCGGCCCGGAGGAGGCATCGCTTACCTTCGCGGCCCGGCTCGCGCGCGAAAACCGGTGGAGCTTACGTCAGGCCAATCGGGTGATCGGCGAATATCGCCGGTTCTGCTATCTGGCCATGACTGCCGGTCACGAGGTCACGCCGCCCGACGCTGTCGATCAGGCCTGGCATCTCCACCTCACTTATACCCGCGACTACTGGGGCCAGTTCTGTGTCGAGGTGTTGCGGGCGCCCTTGCATCACGGTCCGACCCGTGGCGGCGCGGCGGAGAAGACGCGATTTTGCCGCCAATATGCCGATACCCTGGCCGCTTACGAGGCCGCCTTTGGTGAGGCGCCACCTGTCGATATCTGGCCTGATGCGCAGCGCCGCTTCGCTGTAGATCCAAAGGGGGTTCGCATTAACCTTTTGCATGGTATCTTCATTCAACGCCGGGTCGCGCTGGCGCTGGGCCTCCTTGCCTTCGGGCTGGGCTGGCTTCCGGGAAGGATGATGTAGTGGAGCTGTTCTCGTCTTGGACGGGCGGCGATTTCCTGCTATTTTACATCGCGTTGCTTGGGTTGTCTGGCCTCGCCGCGTGGTGGATCCCAACCCATTTGCGCGAAGCCGGCAGGAATGGCATCCCCGATGACCTCGAGAGCATAGCGATGCTCGTTGGCGGTCGGCAGCGCCTTGGCGATTCGCTGCTGGCCGATCTCTATGTGCGCGGCGGGCTGGTCGCTGCGGACAAGGGCAAACTTGCCGTGGTCAAGTCGGCACTGGCCGCGACCCCGGTTGAACAGGCCCTGCTTAGGGCTGAAGCGCCGATGACTTTGGCTCAAGCCCGCTCGGCGATTTCTGCCCATGCCGAACAGATCGCCGCCCGCTTGCGACGCGCCGGGCTCTTGCTGCGCTCCGAGGAACATGCGCGCCTGCGCTGGTTCTCGATTGCACCGTTCGGGGCGCTATTTCTGCTGGGCCTCTATCGCCAGCGCGCGGGGAGCGCATGGGGTGAGCCGACCGGATTTCTGGTGATCCTGCTGGCGATTACGGTGGTGATGGCTATCATCTGCTTTGCCAAGAGTGATCCGCGCACGGCCAGCGGCATCGCCCTCGTCAAGCGGATGCGCGAGCAGAATGGTCGCGTCTCGCGTGCGCCACGACCCGAAGAGGCAGCGATGGCGGTGGCGTTGTTCGGCACTGGTGTTCTGGTCGGCACGCCGTGGGAGGCAGTCCATGCAATGCGCCAGCAGGGCGACAGCGGTAGCAGCGATAATGGCAGCAGCGATAGTGGCAGTAGCGATGATGGCGGATCGGGCTGCGGCGGGGGTGGCTGTGGCGGTTGCGGGGGCTGAGCCACGCGCCCGGCGCATCGCGCCGAAAAGTGGGAACCGGTTTTCGGCCCTAGCGATGCGACAGTAAACGGATAGAGCAGCTTGCGTGCTTCCAAAATCGCGCACGCTGCTCTAAGCGGCTGGGATGACCACGCTATCTGTCGCCGTTATCCAAGCTGCTCCTGTCCCGCTCGACTTTCAGGCCGGGATCGACAAGGCCGTGCACCTCTCCCGCGAGGCGGTCGAGAGCGGGGCGAAGGTTGTCGCTTTCGGCGAGACCTTTCTCGGCGGCTATCCGCTCTGGCTCGATGAAGCCCCCGGCGCGGCCTTGTGGGATCACCCGGGGGCGAAAGCGCTGCACCGGATCATGCTCGAGCAGGCGGTGGTCGCGAATGACGAGCGGCTTTTGCCCTTGCAGGAACTGGCCGACGCAAGCGGGGCGATCATCTCCATCGGCGCGCACGAGCGGGTGCGCCGCAGCCTCGTTAACAACCAGCTGACTTTTCGCCCCGGTGCGCCGGTGCTCGATCACCGCAAGCTGGTGCCGGCCCATGGCGAGCGCCTAATCTGGGCGCGCGGCGACGGCTCGACGCTGGGCGTGCATCAGGCCGAGTGGGGCCGGCTCGGCAGTCTGATCTGCTGAGAGCACTGGATGCCGCTCGCCCGCGCGGCGATGCACAACCTCGGCGAGGACCTGCATGTGGCGGCCTGGCCGACGGTGCGCGAGAGTCATGCGATTGCGTCAAGGCACTATGCGATGGAAGGGCGGTGCTTTGTGCTGGCGGCAGGGCTGGTGCAGATGAAGGATGATCTGCTCGACGGGCTGGAGCGCGTGGGCGGTTCTGCTGAGGCGCGCGAGTTGCTCGAGGCGATCCCGGCGCAGGTACTCAACCGCGGCGGCTCGCTAATCGCCGCCCCCGACACCCGCGTGATCGCGCAAGCGGGCGAGGGGGAAGAGACGCTCTTCGCGCAGCTCGACCTTGCTGAAGTTGCCGAGGGGTTGGCGAACCTCGATACCGACGGGCATTATTCGCGGCCCGATGTGTTCGAGCTGACGGTCGATACGCGGGCGAAGGATGGAGTGAATTGGAATGGATAGCGGGGTAGCTATCCTCTTTCTTGCTCCTCTCGGCTCCGGTTTGCTGACTGCGTTCTTCGGTGCCGACCTTCTTTCGCGGCTTCTGCTGCGTGTGCCAGCGTGGATTGGTTTGCTTATGGCATTGACCCTTCCTGTCGTCGCAGTCCTGTTGGCGCTATACAGCCTCGACCTTGCTGGACAGGCTCCCAGACTCGCGGTTGGTGGAAGCCGTTTTGATGGCGCCGGAGCCGTCATTGCGTTCGTTTTCGGGCTGCCTTTCTACCTCATAATTTTCGCAATCTGCTGGATTGTCGTCGTCAAGCGGTTCGGAAAATCATGACCTTCGCCGCCACCATCCTCACGCTCTACCCGGAGATGTTCCCCGGGCCGCTCGGGCACTCCAT
>JBJTTE010000002.1:0-3739 GCA_046080005.1 Erythrobacter sp. | reverse complement strand
CCGGATTCTCATCTTGATTGTCGCGCAACTCTCACCCTGATTGTCGCGCGACAAACAGCACCGCCATCCGCGCATAATGCGCCCGCCACGGATGTTCGCCCGAGCGCTCGATCAGGATCAGGCATCCCGCGCCAAACAGCATGGCGAACAGCGTGCGGAACTTGTCCTCGATGAACACAAAGCTTGCCAGCCACACCCAGTAATCGAGCGGGCTGACGCCGCCATAGGCGAGGGGATTGTAATAGGCTGGCCCCGGCAACGCGAAGGCGTGGACGTTCATGCCCACGATCCCCGCCACCGCCACGCCCCGCAGGGCGTCAAGCGCGAGGATGCGCGGTGCAGCAGATGCGGGAGCCGAGGATGCCGTCACAGACAGCATCCTTACCGGCAAAATCAGGCCAGCGCAGCCTTCAGATCATCGACCAGATCAATCCGCTCCCAGGGGAAGAAGTCGCCTTCTGAGGTGCGACCAAAGTGACCATAAGCGGCGGTCGGTTGGTAGATCGGCTTGTTAAGGCCAAGGTGCGTGCGGATCGAACGCGGCGTCAACCCTCCGAGCTTGGCGATGCCGAGGATCGCCCGCTCGATTGTGTCGTCACCGACTGTACCGGTGTCATGCGTATCAACATAGAGCGACAGCGGCTTGGACACGCCGATCGCATAGGCGATCTGGATGGTGCAGCGCGTTGCAAGCCCGGCAGCCACGACGTTCTTGGCAAGATAGCGGGTGATATAGGCAGCCGAACGGTCCACCTTGGTCGGGTCCTTGCCGCTGAATGCGCCGCCGCCGTGGGGGGCCGCACCGCCATAGGTGTCGACGATGATCTTGCGCCCGGTCAGGCCCGCATCACCATCCGGCCCGCCGATTTCGAAGCTGCCGGTCGGGTTAATGAAATATTCGGTCTCGCGCAGCAGCACGGGCGGGATCACGTCAGCGACCACGCTCTTCACATAGGATACAAGCTCGGCCTGCTTGGCCGG
The DNA here is from genome assembly GCA_046080005.1 of Erythrobacter sp. Taxonomy (GTDB): domain Bacteria; phylum Pseudomonadota; class Alphaproteobacteria; order Sphingomonadales; family Sphingomonadaceae; genus Erythrobacter. The sequence continues at coordinate 2,758 of JBJTTE010000002.1, read as the reverse complement.
ATCGTTCTCGTCATAGCCCGCCTTGTGCTGGGTCGAGACGACCACCGCGGTCGCGGCCACCGGCAGCGAGCCTTCGTAGCGCAGGGTCACCTGGCTCTTGGCATCGGGCTCGAGGAAGGGCGCTGCGCCCGAGTGGCGGTCCGCCGCCATCCGCTCAAGGATCTTGTGGCTGTAATAGAGCGTGGCCGGCATCAGGCCGGGGGTTTCGTCGGTCGCATAACCGAACATGATGCCCTGGTCGCCCGCGCCTTCATCCTTGTTCTCGCCCGCGTCCACGCCTTGTGCGATATGTGCAGACTGGCCGTGCAGGCGGTTGATGAATTCGAACTTCTCCCAGTGGAAGCCATCCTGTTCATAGCCGATGCGCTTCACCGTAGCGCGCACGGTCGCCTCGATTTCTTCCTGCGCGCCGGGTGCCCATTCGCCGTTCTCGAACACGCCCTTGCAGCGGATTTCACCGGCGAGCACCACCAGCTGCGTGGTGGTCAGGGTTTCGCAGGCGATCCGCGCTTCGGCATCTTTCGACAGGAACAGATCGACAATCGCATCGGAAATCTGATCGGAGACCTTGTCGGGGTGGCCTTCGGACACGCTTTCGGAGGTGAAGAGGTAATTGTTGCGCATCGGGTCCTCCGAAAGTGGGAACGTGTTTGGCTTTTGGTCCGGTCGGCGGGCAGTGGAGCACCTTATAGAGATATAAGGAAACCTTTATGTCCCGCCTTCTCGCGCTGGACCCTAGCCGCGTGCGTGGACGAGCGCAAGCACTCTCGGCAAGCCCAGACCGAGCATCAGGAACAGTCCTGCCCATACCAGCGTGAGCGCGTGGCCCCATTGTACAAACAGCGTCGGCCGATGGGCTGCGGGAACGAAACCCTCCAACTTGGCGGCCTTGCCCATGCCAATCTGGCTACGCACGATGCCGTTGGCGTCGATCACGGCGCTAATCCCGGTGGTGGTCGAACGTAACACTGGAAGGCCTTCTTCGATCGCGCGCATTCGCGCTTGCGCCAGATACTGCGGCGGACCCCAGGTGCCGAACCAGCCATCATTGGAGGGATTAAAGATATAGTCCGGGCGGTCCGCCTTGTCCGCTACCGCGCCCGAGAAGACGATCTCGTAACAGACCATCACCCCCGCCTTGCCGTGCTTGCCCAGATCGAGCGTGCGCGGACCGGGGCCGGGCAGGTAGTCAATGCTCCCCGCCACCAGCCTCGACAGGCCGAGCGGCTCCAGCAACCGGCGCATCGGCAGATATTCGCCGTAGGGCACCAGATGCGCCTTGTCATAGCTGCCGATGATCGCGCCCTTGCCATCCAGCGCCATCACCGAATTGCGTGCGCTGACCGCAGCGGGCACGCCCGAGGCGTTGGTGCCAATGTCGAGGTTCACCACCCCGGTGAGCAAGGTCGATTGCGGGCCGATCACCGCGCCGATCCGCCGCCGCGCGAAGGCGGGGTCGCCGCCTGCGGTCATCTGGTAATAGTAGCGCTCGGGATAGCCGTCCTCGAGATAGTCGGGCACCGCGCTTTCGGGCCACAGCACGATCCGTGACTGGTTGCGACCCGGTGCTGTCAGGCGGTTGAGCCGGGCAAACTGCTCCTCGAACTTGGCGCTCTCGTTGATTTCGGACTGCGGGATATAGGGTTGGACGAGCGTATAGCGGAGGCCGCCGAGCGAGGGAGTCACCTCGATGGCGAGGCTCGGGATCAGCATCATCGCCGTCACGGCCAGCGCGCCGCCTCCAGCAGTCAGCCAGCGCTTTGCGACGAGTGCGGCCAACAGGCCTGCGGCGATCAGCACTGCGAGGCCAGAGAGGGCGTAGGTGCCGGTTACAGGGAGCAGCCGGGCGAGACCCGGCGTGTCCCAGTTCCCGAGCAGGATCAGCCCGAGCGGCGGCCACGGGTAGCCGGTGAACATCCAGCTGCGCAGCCACTCGGTCACGATCCACGCGCCAGCGAGGACTAGCCCGAAGGCCCAGAGCGGTTGCTTTCGCGCCAGCAGGTGCGCCGCCAGCGCGGCGAGCGCCGGATAGACCGCGAGGTAAACGCACAGCAGCGGCACTGCGGCCCAGCCGAGTGCTTCGGGCATCTTCGCCTGGTGGGTGAAGGCGGTCGCGATCCAGTTATTGGCGAGCGTCAGATGCGCCCAGCCAAACCACCATCCGCGCCAAAGCGCGCTACGCCCGGTTGGCGCGGTGGAGATCAGCCATACGAAGCCCGCGACACCGGCGAGGCCGACTGGCCAGAGGTGGAACGGCGGATAGGCGCATGCCGCAATCAGGCCGAGGACAATGGCGGCGAGCGCCGGGCGACGCTGCGCCAGCGCAGAAACCGCCGCCAGCCGCTCGATCATGGCAATCAGTCGACTGTTTCGAGCGCGCCGCCGCTTTCGCCGGGTCCGGAATCATCGCCCCGGATCGAAGGCGGAAGGATCGCGCTGTCGATCACCGCGCGGCCATCGTCATCAGCCGACTTACGCGGGCGACCGCGACGGGCAGGCTTGTCACCTCGCTCTGGGCGGGCGGCGCGCTTTTCAGCGCGCTCGCCCTGATCTTCGCGTTGATCTTCGCGTTCGCTGCGGTTGCCATCGCGCTCGGCGCGGTTCTCGTCGCGCCCGCTGTCTCTCGGCTTGCGTTGCTGGCGACGCTGGCCGCGCTGACGGTTGTCATCGCGCTCTGCAGGGCGCTCGTCATGGCGATCATCCGCAGCGAAGCGCTCGCCCTCCTGCCCCGGTTCGCCTTCCTCGACGTCGGCGGCGG
>JBJTTE010000001.1:0-4981 GCA_046080005.1 Erythrobacter sp. | reverse complement strand
GATCCCGCCCTGCCACGCACCCGCGTTCCGCTATTGTCAGCAGAAATCAGACCCAACAGCACTGGCCCGTAGCGTTCGAAAGCGCTGAACCAAAGGCAGATGAATGGCCCGGCGATCCAGCCGCGCGCGCCGTTCTTCGCGTCAAAAATGCTTGTCTTTTTGGACCGGATTGCCGCCTTTGCTTTCGCCGGGGCCAGGCTCGACGAGATTTCGAAACGAAACCCGAAAGGTTGAAATGCCAACTTTTTCCTCGCCCGCCACACCTGACTAGGTTGGAATATGCACAAAGGTAGAATGTCCGCAATGTACTCGCAAACCGACAGTCCGCTTTCAGGCTTTCGGAGGATCGGCTTAATTGGCAGCTATTGGGTGGGTAGTTGAATGTCCGCTTTCACAATGGTTTAATCGTCTGGACCTAATGGGGGACGATGATCGCGATGGATGTTCTTAGCTCCCGAAACCTTGTCGTTTCATTGTTTGCGAGCCTGTTGATGTGGCCAGCGATGGCTGGTGCCAGCGCGCCGCTTTCTGACGAGACGATCGCGACCATCGGGGAAACTCTCGTGCAATGTTCGGGAGGAGGGTATGACCTCGAAACCAGGCAGGTTCGCGGTCCTGAGTTCTACCGACCCCTTCTCCCGCTCCTGCACAGCCGATCCACCGATCTCGACGAAAAGACTGGCAGCGATCTTTACCATGTCGCGCGCGCCATGCTGCCCCCGATAGGCGAGCTTCCTGATTTCATCCTTGATCCGTCCACCCAACTCAAGTGCCCGGCACGGCCGCACGAAGCGGTCGCCCTGCTGCAATATCTGGCAGGAGACGAAGCTGGCGACCTGCGCGGCCCCAACAATACATTTTTTTGGCTGGGTCTAGCGGCTGAGCGAGGGATCGGGACGAGGCGCGATGCGGAACAGGCGCGCATGTCCTATCTGAAGGGTCGCCTGCGGCGGGGCGGGGTTTCCAGCGAGTATTGGTCCGACGGGATCGACACGGATCTCCTCGCCAATATTCAGCGGGCAGGTCTGCGTGCCTATCTTGAAGAGCTCGCGCAATCGGGTGGTGGCGCTGCGCGCATGACCCTTGCGGAGGAGATCCTCCCGACTGATCCGTCGGCGGCGCGGAAACTGCTGCGCACCGCTTATCCTCCCGCGCTCAATCGGCTGCTGGAACTCGAAGCGAAAGGCAGTATCCCGATTGCCCACGACGATGAAGATATTGCCTTCTGGTTGAGTGTTGCGGGCCCGCCTAAATTTCGCGCGCACGGGGTCAAGGGGGCGGAATTGGCCAATGGCGGGACGATCCCCACCAGCCCCGAGCGCCCGAAAGCGAAGGATTTTAGCAGGTTCGTCGACGCAGATGCGCTTGGTGATGTGAACTCCTGGTCAGCCCCTCCCTTGCCGATCCGCGCGCTGGTCAACCCTGAGGGGCGTGCACTCTATATCGAGGACTGTGGTGCCGAACCTTTGGAGCCTTGCGTGCGTATGAGCAATCTCTCGTATCGCCTTGATGCTATCAGCCTCTATCGGCCGGAGCGACTGCCAGCGCTGCCGGTGACCTTGATCGACGGCCGCCCGTCCTATGGCTGGATCATATTGCCAGCGGTGTGGTTCTCGCGCGTCGGGCAGGACAAGGTCGGTATCAGGCTAACCGATTTGCCGGCGGACCAGTGCGCCTTCTCAAACCTACTAGATGCTGATGCTGCGTTGCCTTGAACTGGCCCCGGACAAAGCACCGGTTAAAGCACCGGTTAAAGCACCGGTTGTCGGTGCGTGGAACGACCGTTCCGGGGTCGATTGCTGAACGACAGCTTTTCCCCGAATGTCCACGAAAGCAGCCGTTCCGTTCAATCCTTCACATATTTCTGAAAGCTCTTGCGCAATTTCATCAGCTTGGGCGGGATCACTGCGAGGCAATAGGGGTTGCGCTGGCCTTCGCCGTCCCAGTATTCCTGATGGTAATCCTCGGCCGGATACCATTCGGCGGTTTGCGCGCCGCCTGACAGGCCTTCGATCGTGGTTACCGCCGTCCGGCCATTTTCGGCATTCCAGCGTCCGATGGCGGCTTCGGCCTCCGCCCCTTGCTCGTCTGACAGCGGGAAGATCGCCGAGCGATACTGCGTGCCCACGTCATTGCCCTGCCGGTTGAGCTGCGTCGGATCATGCGTGCCGAGGAACACGTTGAAGACTTCGGCAAGGCTGATCACCGCCGGATCAAACCGCACCGCAATCCCTTCGGCATGGCCGGTCATGCCGGTGCAGACTTCCTTGTAAGTCGGGTTCGGCTTGGTGCCGCCGATATAGCCGCTCTCCACCGCCGCTACGCCGATCACGTCGCGAAACACCGCCTCGGTGCACCAGAAGCATCCGCCTGCAATGATCGCCGTGTCCAAGTTGCTCATCGAATTCTCCGTTGGTTATTGGCAGAGATAGGCTAGCAGGCCGTGATTGCCACGGGCATCCTTGCGAAAATTTCCTTACCCCCGGGAGAGAGTGTGATGAAGAAACTGATCCTTGCTGTCGCCGCTGCGAGCGGCCTTGCCCTTGCCGCGCCGCTGGTGGCGCAACACGCTGATCACGGCGATATGGGCGATGCGCACGTCAAAGATGTTGCGATGTTCACCAAGGTGCATGGCGCAGAAGTTGCCGCTGCAATCCACCAACCCTCGCGCGCCGAGGATAGGGCGCGTGACGCATTCCGCCATCCGGCAGAAACGCTCGCCTTCTTCCACATCGGCCCCAAGATGAAGGTCGGCGAATATGCGCCCGGCGGCGGATGGTATTCGCGCCTGCTCGGCTATTACCTCGGCGAACAGGGCCAGCTGGTCGGCCTCTATGCCAACCCGATCACCGCGACCACCGATCCCGCGCGCCAGCAGCGTATCCGCGATACCGCTGCGGGTTTCGGCAAGGAGGTGGCGGGCTATACCGGCATGCCGGCCGAGAAGTTCAACGGCATGACGCTCGAAAATCTCGATGGCCAGAAGGGCACGTTTGATCGCATCATCGTGATGCGCATGATGCACAACCTGCTGCGTGGCGGCACAGCAGCGAGCGAGCTCAAGGCGATGCGCGAGCTGCTTAAGGATGGCGGCTATCTGGGGATCGAGCAGCACCGGGCCAAGCCCGATGCGCTGTGGTCCTATGCCAATGGCAATAATGGCTATCTGCGCGAGAAGGACGTGATCGATTTCATGCGCGTCAACGGCTTTGAACTGGTCGCTGCGAGCGAGATCAACGCCAACCCCAAGGATACCGCCGATCACAAGGAAGGCGTGTGGGAGATGCCTCCGGTGCTGGCGACCAAGCGCGAGGATTTGAAGGGCCTGGGCGAAAGCGACCGGATGACGCTGCTCTTCAAAAAGGCCAAGTGATGCCCCTTTGCTGACCGCGATTTCCGAGCCCTTCGGTGTTCCACCGAACGCGAAATCGCTATAAAGGGCGGCGGCATGAGTGCCATCACCGTCGCCGCCCTTCAGCTTGCCCTCGGGTTTCAGGATGAAGCAGCCAATATCGCCGCTGTCGCCGCTCTGGTTGAGGCGGCTGCGGCTGAGGGCGCGCAGCTGATCCTTCCGCCCGAGCTTTTCTCTGGTCCCTATTTCTGCCGCGAGGAAGATGAGGCGCTGTTCGCGCTCGCCCGGCCGACGGCGGAGCATCCGAGCGTCGTCGCGATGCAGGCGCTCGCCGCGAAGCTCAAGGTGACGATCCCGACCAGCTTCTTCGAGCGTGACGGGCACCACTATTACAACACGCTCGCGATGATCGGCCCCGATGGGCAGATCATGGGCACCTACCGCAAGAGCCACATCCCCGATGGCCCGGGCTACGAGGAAAAGTACTATTTCCGCCCCGGCAATGATGGCTTAAAGGTGTGGGATGTGCCGGGCGAGGGCGGGGCGCTGGTCCAGGTCGGCGTCGGTATCTGCTGGGACCAGTGGTATCCCGAATGTGCCCGGGTGATGGCGCTGCTTGGCGCTGAACTGCTGCTTTATCCAACGGCGATCGGCTCTGAGCCCTATGATGCGGGCCTTGATACCAGCCGGATGTGGCGGCGCGCGATGATCGGCCATGCGGTGTCGAACTGCATGCCGGTGGTCGCCGCCAACCGGATCGGGACCGAAGGCGGGCAGAGCTTCTACGGCCATTCCTTCATCTGCGACGAGTGGGGCGATTTCGTAGCTGACTATGGCGCGGGGGAGAGCGGCGTGCTGGTCGCCCGGCTCGACCTTGCGCGCGCAGCGAGGCACCGGGCGGGGATGGGCTTCTTCCGTGATCGCCGCCCACAGCTTTACGGGCGCATAGCCGAGGATATCTGAGCCGCTTGAGCAGCACCTATCTGATCGCGCTGGGGAGCAACCGGCGGCATCACCTCTATGGCCGCCCGGAGGGCGTGGTGCGTGTGGCGCTGGAGGAGCTGGCGGCCTTTGGTTCGGTGACCGAGCGCTCGCGGGTGATGGCAAGCGCGCCGATGGGCTCGGCGCAGCGCCGCTTCGCCAATGCCGCGCTGGTGCTGGAGAGTGAGCTTGATCCGCCATCGCTGCTCGCCGCCCTGAAACGAACCGAGCGCGAATATGGCAGGCGGCGCGGGCAGCGCTGGGGCGACCGGGTGCTCGATTGCGATATTGTGCTGTGGAGCGACGGGCGCTGGGTGAGCCGCGGCCTTGTGATCCCGCATCCCGCCTTCGCGCAGCGGCGCTTCGTCCTCGACCCGGCCTGCACCATCGCCGCCAGTTGGCGCGCGGGCCCGCACGGATTGACCCTCGCCCACCACCATGCCCGCTTGACCCGCCCGCGCCCCCTGCCTAGGTGAGCGCGCCGCCCGCCACCGCGCGGGACACATGTGGGCCCGTAGCTCATTGGGTAGAGCAGCTGACTTTTAATCAGCGGGTCACAGGTTCGAATCCTGTCGGGCTCACCATAATTTCAGATACTTAGGACGATCACGACGGTTACTCTGCTCCCTTTCCGGTAATCAGCAATCA